>DASSQM010000449.1:0-4804 GCA_035702465.1 Anaeromyxobacter sp.
GTGCTTCGCCGCCTTCGGCAGGAGCGCGATGCGCGACATGATGAGCGTGTAGTCCTTCGGGAACGCGACCCCGATCGACGGATCCTTCTTCGCCTTCTGGACCGCGTACGACGAGATCATGTTGAAGCCGACGAGGTGCTCGCCCGACGAGATGCGCTCCATCATCGCGCCCGTGCTCGTGTAGAGCTTCGGCGACACGGAACCGTACGCCTTGGCGGTGTCCCAGAAGCCCTTGTCGTGCAGCGCGTCCTGGGTGACGAGCAAAAAGCCGAGGCCGCTGCGCTCCGGGTCGTACGAGGTGAGCTTTCCCTTGAACCTGTCGGGGTGGGCGCGGAGCGCCTTCACGAGGTCGGCGTGCGACTGGGGCACCTCATCCGGCTTGAGGAGCCGCTTGTTGTAGACGAACGCGATGGGCTCGTACGTCGTGCCCCACGCCTCGTTCTTCCACACCGCCCAGCTCGGGAGCTTCGACGCCTCGGGGCTCGCGTACGCCTGCGTGTAGCCGTCGTTCGCGAGCTTGATCTGGAGGTCCATCGCGGAGCTCCAGAGGAGATCGCCCGAGCCGGCGCCCGCCGCCGCCTCGGAGACGAAGCGGTTGTAGAGCTCGGTCGAGTTCATGTCGTTGTACTCGACGGCGATCTTGGGGTGGAGCGCGGCGAAGTCCTTCAGCATCGCGGCGGCGGACGCGGAGTCGGTCGTCGAGTAGACGACGACCTTCCCCTCCTTCTCGGCGGCGGCGACGACGTCCGGGGCGGTGGCCGGGTCTCCCGGGGCGGCGGCGGCCGCCCCCGGCGCCGCGAGCGCGAGCGCGGCGAGCACGGCGCGGACGGAGACGTGGTCGATCTCGGGCATGGCGTGCCTTCCTCGATGTGGCGGCGCCGGCGGCTCGGACGCCGGTCGAGCGGGAAGGGGGAGGATACGACCGCGCTCAGCGCGGCGCGAGGTCCTTCTTGTCGGCCGGGATGGCGACGGCGGCGGTCGCGGGCGGGACGTCCCGGGGCGCGGGGGGCGGTTCCGGAGCGGGCGCGGACGCGGGGACCGCGGCGGCGGCGGGCGCGGCGGGCTGCGGAGGCGGCGGCACGAACAGCGCGTCCACGAGGGTGAGCGGCGTGTCCGCGTCGCTCGGGCAGTTCCGCTCCGCGAGCTCGAGCGCGCCGATGGCGAGGTCCTGCCGCGCGTCCACGAGCCTGCGCAGCGCGCGCTCCAGCCGGGCGGCGTCCTCGAAGCGCTCGCGCGTGCCGTCGCTCGCGCGCGACGCCGCCTCGAACGAGGCGGCGAGGAGGACATCGCGCCGGAGCGCGTCGACGATCCGCGCGAGCAGGGCCTGCTGGTCGGCGTCGAGCGAGGCGCGATCGACGGCGAGGAGGCCGGAGCCGTTCCCCGCCCACACGCGCCCGATGCGGCCGAAGCCGCCGTCCTCCGGCGGGAGGTCCTCCACGACGAGCACGGGCTCGGCGCGCACCGGGAACTCGCGCCCCATCACCTGGAGCAACAGCGCGCCGTCGAGCCGGTGGGCGGCGGCCGCCATGGTGGGCCCGAACGGGAAGAACGTCTCGGGGCGGCGGCGGAGCACCTCGCTCGCCTGCGCGCGCGCGGTGGCGTCGAGCGGCGGCGGCGCCTCGGAGCGCGGCCGCGGCGTGCGCTTCAGCGTGTCGAGGAGATCCCGTGCCTGATCGATGCCGACGACCACGTTGAGCGCGCTCCCGCGGATGAACCCCGCGTGGTACACGCCCACGAGCTCGAACTCGCCGGAGCGGCAGGACACCGCGAACACGGGCGACCCGGAGTTCCCCGGCGAGAGCAGCGCGTCGATGACGAAGTCGTCGTGGTCCCACTCGTGCTCGTCGTCGTGCTCGTAGGCGGAGGTGACCTTCCCCACGTTGTTCGTGCGCAGGACGCCGAGCGGGAAGCCGCGCACGTCCACCGCGTTCCGCTCCCGGAGCGCCGCGCTCCGGCCGACCTTCCAGGGCAGGACGGGCAGCGCCGACTTCGCCCGCAGCACCGCGAGGTCGAGCTGGGGGTCCGTCACGACCCGGGCGAGCGGCACGTCGTCGCGCTCGTAGGTGTCCGCCTCGTTGTCCACGATGCGGAGCGCGTCGGAGACGCGCTTGCAGCCCGCCGGCACCCCGTCCACCGGGTGCGCGTCGTCCGTCACCGACGGCCAGTCGCTCACGTGCTGGTTCGTGACCACGAGCGTGTCGTTCCCGTCCCGGCGGTACCCGAACCCGGTCCCGTGGGCGACGACCTTCTTCCGCACGCGCTTCAGCGTGCCGTCGCTCGCGTAGTACGGGCACTCGTACGTCGCGGAGGTGCGGATGCAGTAGGTGAAGCGCTTCTGCGTCTCCTCGAACTCGCGCGCGCGGGAGGACAGCGCCGAGAGGTCGTCGGCGTACTCGCCCGAGCAGTACGGGCGCGCGTCCGGCGGCGCGGTGGGGATCGGGGCCGGGGCGACGACGGCCGGGGAGGAGGGCGGAGCGGCCGCCGGACCCGCAGCGGGCGGAGGAGGATCGCCCGCCGCGGCCGCGGCGCACAGCCCGGCGAGGACCAGCAGGGCGCCGGAGCGGCCGCTCACGCGATACCCATGGAAAGAGGCGCCCGGAGCGGCAAGCGCCCGCGCGGGGAGAAGCCGCCGAACTCGTTTGCATACAAACGACTTCGGGGCGCCCACCGACGCCCCGCAGGGGGAGCGCCTCGACCGGAGCGCCCCACGAGGAGGCCTCGGCCTCAGCGCCTCCCGGCCAGCTCCGCGGTGAGCGCGTACATGAGCCGCACCGCCGGCGCGAGGTCGGCGGGGATGCGCTCGTCGATGCCGTGCATGCGGCGCTCGTCGGTCTCGCGGAGCGCGACGGGGTGGATGCCGTAGCTCGCGATGCCGCGCTCGCGCAGGAACCGCGAGTCCGTCGCGCCGAGCTGCATCGATGGGACCACGGCGAGGCCGGGGTAGAGCCGCGCCACCGCGGACCGGATCTCGGCCCCGCCGGGGCCCGTCATGGAGGAGGGGCCGGCGCGCCCGAACTCCGCCACGGGCGCGATCTCGACCCCGGGGTCGGCGACGGCCTCGCGCAGGTGCGCCAGCACCTGCTCCACGGTCTCGTCCGGGAGGATGCGGCAGTTCACGTTGGCGCGCGCCTCGGCCGGGAGCGCGTTCGGCGCGTTGCCCGCCTCGAGCTGCGTCGCCACGCACGTCGTGTGCAGGAGCGCCGAGAGCACCGGGTTCTTCCTCACCGTCGCGAGCGCGTCCTTGGGGAGCCGCCCCTTCGCGTCGGCGAGCGCGCGGAGGGCGCGGGCGACGTCGGGCGCCTCGCTCGCGGCGCGCGCGCGGAGGAGCTCGCGCGTGTGCGACAGCAGGCGATCCGGGAACGGGCGGTCGGCGAGGCGCGCGATCGCGCGCGAGAGGCGGACGATCGCGTTCGGCTCGACGGGTACCGAGGAGTGTCCGGTCGTCCCCGCGGCCCGCAGCGTGAAGTCCTGGTACACCTTCTCCGCGGTCTCGACCGCCAGGTACATCGGCCGCCCGTCCTCGCCGAGCGTGATGCGGCCGCCCTCGTTGACCGCGATCTCCGCGTCCGCGATGGCGTTCGGCGCGTGCTCGAGCAGCCACCGGATGCCGCCTCCTCCGCGCTCCTCGTCGCCGGTCCACGCCACGATGACGTCGCGCCGGAGCGGCAGGCCGGCCCGGTGGAGGAGGACGAGCGTCTCGAGCTCGATCGCGGCGGCGGAGAGGTCGTCGGACACGCCGCGGCCGTAGAGGAAGCCGTCCCTCTCCGTGAGCTCGTGCGGCGGCGTCGTCCACGCCTGCCCGCGCGAGGGCACGACGTCGACGTGCGCGAGGAGCAGGAGCGGCCGCGCGCTGCCGTCGCCCTTCAGGCGGGCGACGAGGTCGCTGCGACCCGGCGCGAACTCGAACGTCTCGAAGGCGATGCCCTCCGCGCGGAGGACCTCCGCCCCGACGGCCACGGCGCGCTGCTCGTCGCCGGGAGGGTTCGTCGTGTCCGCGGCGACGAGGCGCGCGAGGATCGCCCGCGCCTCGCGCGCGGCGGCGGCGAAGTCGGGCTCCGCGGCGCGGGCGGCGCCGGCGGCTCCGGCGAGGAGCGCAGCGGCGGCGGCGAGCGCGCGTCGCGGGTGCGCGAAGGCGGCGAGAGGGAGGGCCATGTGGACGCAGATACCTCGCGCTCCGCGCGGGGAACATCTCCTTCGTGGGCCGTCCGCCTCCGCCGAGCGCCCCGGCGCGGCGCGCCGTTGCCGCGGGGCGGCGCGGCTGCTACGACGTGCCTCGTGTCGGGCGACGATCGCGAGCGCTGGAACGCGCGGCACTCCCGTGAGCCGCCGGGCGAGCCTTCACGGTTCGTGGCGAGCCTCGACGCGCTCCTGCCGCGCCGGGGCCGCGCCATCGACGTGGGCGGGGGCACGGGGCGGCACGCGCTCTGGCTCGCCCGCCGCGGGCTCGACGTGACGCTCGCGGACGTCTCGGACGTCGCGCTCGGGATCGCCGCGGACGCCGCGCGCGCGGAGGCGCTCCCGCTCGCGACGCTCGAGGTCGACGTCGAGGCGGGGCCGCTCCCCGCGGGCCCGTGGGACGTCATCCTGTGCACGTACTTCCTCCACCGGCCGCTGTTCGACGCGTTCCCGGCCGCGCTCGCGCCGGGCGGGTGGCTCGCGTTCGCCCACGCCACGCGCACGAACCTCCAGCGCAACCCGCGCCCCGGGCCGAGGTTCCTCCTGGAGGACGGCGAGCTCGCGGCGATCGCGCGTGGGCTCGCCGCGCGCGGGCTCGAGATCGTCCGGTCCGAGGAGGGCTGGCTCG
>DASSQM010000450.1:0-5600 GCA_035702465.1 Anaeromyxobacter sp.
ACGCTGCTCCTCCAGGCGACGTGCACGATAGTGCGCGTCGGCCTCGGCGGCGACCCGGCGGGCGCTCGGCTCGCGCTTCCCGATCGAGGCGTCGGCCGGCCCGCGCGAGGCGCCCGGCGGGTCGTGGCGCGAACCCGCGAGAGACCCGCTGGCGAGGCTCTCCGAGCCGGGCTAGGTACCGCGACACGTGACCCGTGCCCTCAAGGGCCTGGCGGTCTCGACGGGGATCGCCCGCGGCCCGGCCTTCGTCCTCGCCTCCGGCGACAGGTGCGCCGCGGCGCGCCGGAGCATCCGAGCGTCGGAGGTGCCGCGGGAGCGGGAGCGCTTCGACGCCGCGGTCGCCGCCGCCGCCTCCGAGCTCGGAGCGCTCCAGAAGGCGGTGACCGAGAGGCTCGGCCCGAGCCAGGGAGACATCCTGGGCGCACAGGCGCTCCTGGTCCGCGATCCCGAGCTGCGCGAGCGCGTGCTGCGGCGGGTCGAGCAGGAGCGCATCAACGTCGAGGCGGCGCTGTCCGAGGTGGTGGACGGCTACACGCGGACGCTCGACCGCGTCGCCGACCCGTACCTGCGCGAGCGCGCGGCGGACGTCCGCGACGTGTGCCGCAGGCTGCTCTCCGAGCTCACCGAGCGCGGGCAGCCGAGCGGCGGGCCGAAGATCCCCCAGGGCGCGATCGTCGTGTCGGAGGAGCTCACCCCCTCGATGACGGCTCGCCTCGAGCTCGAGAGCGCGCGCGGGTTCGTGACGGAGCACGGCAACCGGTTCTCGCACGCGTCCATCCTGGCGCGGTCCATGGGAACGCCCGCGGTCGCCGGAGTGCGCGAGGCGGCGTCGCGGATCCACACCGGCGACCGGGTGATCGTCGACGGGCTGGCCGGGTTCGTCTTCGTCGATCCGGACGCCTCCGTCGAGCGCGAGTACGACCGGGTCGAGGCGGAGCTGAGCGCGTGGCACGAGTCCCTGCGCGAGAACGTCGACCGCCCGTCGGCGACCCTCGACGGCGTGCGCGTCCCGCTGCTCGCGAACGTCAACAAGCTCGCCGACTCCGAGACCGCGCTCCTCTACGCCGCCGAGGGGATCGGCCTCTACCGGACCGAGTTCCAGTTCACGGTGCGAGAAGCCTTCCCGACGGAGGACGAGCAGTACGACGTGCTCTCGCGCGCCGCGGAGCGGTTCCATCCGCGCAAGGTCGTCTTCCGCCTCGTCGACCTGGGGGGCGACAAGGTCCTGCCGTACTTCCCGCTGCCTCCGTCGCGCAACCCCGCGCTGGCGGAGCGCGGGCTGCGGCTCCTGCTCCGGCACCTGGAGCTGACGAAGCCGCAGCTCCGCGCGTTCCTCCGCGTGAGCGCCGATCACCCCGTGTCGATCCTGCTCCCGCTCGTGGGAGGCGTGGAGGACGCGCGCGAGGCGCGCGCGCTCGTGCGCCAGGTCCAGCGCGAGCTCGCGGCGGCCGGCCACCGGTTCGATCCCGACGTGCCGGTCGGCGCCATGGTCGAGACGCCCTCCGCGGCGCTGACGGCGGGCGCGCTCGCGCGAGAGGTCGACTTCCTGAGCCTCGGGACGAACGACCTCGTGCAGTACGTCGTCGCCGCCGATCGCGAGGACGAGGGGGTCGCGCGTTGGTACCAGCCGTTGCACCCGGGCGTGCTGCGCCTCGTGCGGCTCGTGGTCGAGGCGGCGGAGCGCGCGGGTCGCGAGCTCACCATCTGCGGCGAGATGGCGGGCGACCCCGGGCTGACGCGGCTCCTCCTCGGGCTCGGCCTGCGCTCCCTCAGCGTGGCGCCGGGGGAGATGCTGCAGGTGAAGGAGTCCATCCGCACGACGCGCGTGGACGAGGCGCGCGCGCTCGCGGCCCGGGCGCTGGAGCTCGGCTCCGCCGCGGAGGTCGAGGCCCTGCTCGGCGCCGGCCGCACGGTCGCGCCGCCGGTGGCGCCGCCGCCCGGCGACCCCGCGCCGTGAACGGACGGGCGGCCCGCGGGCCACGTCAGGCCGGCTCGCCGTCCCCGAAGCCGTGTCCCGCTCGTCGCGGGAGAGGGCGGGCGTCGCGCCCGTCCTCGACGCGGCCGAGCCCGGCGTCCCCGAAGATGTCGCGCCCGTCGTCGACGTCGGGTGAAGCCGACGATGCGTCGAGCGCGGTGGCGCGAGCGCGTGAACGGTCGGTCTCCGCTTCGGTCCCGCCGTCCGGCGCCGCCACGCTCGAGCCGGTGCCGGCCCGGTCCACGGGAGTCCTGCGCATGAGCACTGCCTCCGAGCCTCCGACGCTTCCGGAGCATCGCCGGATAGCACCGCGCACCCGCGAGCGCAGCGGCTCATCGAGGGACACGGAAGCGCGCCCGGCCGCGCGCGCGCACGGCACTTGACGGACCGCTCGCCCGCTGCCATGTTCCTCGCGTGATCGACGCTCGGTTCCAGACGCGAATGGCCATGCGCGCCCTGCCTTCCAGGGCTGCCGCGCCGCTCGCCGTCTGCGTCTGAGCTCGTCCCCGACGCCGACCGAGCCCACCGGCCGCCCTCCAGGGCGGCCGTCGCGTCTCGCTCCTCGGCTTCCCGGAGGGCGGCCCTTCACCCGAAGGAGCCGACCATGACGACCCACGCAGCGCACGACACGTCGTATGTCACCACGTCCATCCCGTACGTGAACGCGAACCCTCACCTCGGCTTCACCCTCGAGCTCTGCATCGCGGACGCGTACGCGCGGCACCGGCGCAGCCGCGGGCGGCGCGTCCGCCTGGTCACAGGGACGGACGACCACAGCCTGAAGAACGTCCTCGCGGCCGAGCGCGCCGGCGTCGCGACGGCGCGGTGGGTGGCGGACCACGCCGCCGCGTTCGAGGCGCTGAACGCGGCGCTCGGAGTCTCGGCGGACGACTTCCAGCGCACGAGCGCGAACCCGGCGCACGCTCCCGCCGTGCGCGCCCTCTGGGACGCGTGCGCCCGCAGCGGCGACCTGTACCGGAAGCCGTACCGCGGGCTGTACTGCGTCGGGTGCGAGAGGTTCTACGAGCCGGAGGAGCTCGACGGGGGGCGCTGTCCGGAGCACGACGCCGCGCTCGAGCGCGTCGAGGAGGTGAACTGGTTCTTCCGGCTGTCGCGCCACGCGGGCGCCGTGCGCGAGGCCATCGAGGCCGGGAGGCTCCGCATCGTCCACGGCGGGGCGCGCGAGGAGACGCTGGCGTTCCTGCGCGGCCCGGTGCGCGACATCTCGGTCTCGCGCTCGGCGGCGCGCGCGCGGGGGTGGGGGATCCCCGTCCCCGGCGATCCGTCGCAGGTGATCTGGGTGTGGTTCGACGCCCTGTGCGGCTACATCGCGGCGCTCGGCTACGGCGGCGAGCGCGCCGGCCTCCTCGACGAGCTGTGGCGCGGCGGCGGCGAGCGCGTGCACGTCATCGGCAAGGGCATCGCGCGCTTCCACGCGGTGTACTGGCCGGCGTTCCTCGCCTCGGCAGGGCTGCCGTGGCCCACGGACCTGCTCGTCCACGGGTACGTCACCGTCGGCGGCGAGAAGATCAGCAAGTCGGGACGGAGCGTCGACCCCGGGCCGCTCATCGCGCGATACGGCGCGGACGCGGTGCGGTACTTCCTCCTCCGCCACATCCGCACGGCGCGCGACGGCGACTTCACTGTGGCGCGGCTCGTCGAGGCGCACGACGCGGAGCTCGCGAACGGGCTCGGGAACCTCGCCAGCCGGGTCCTGGCGCTCGCCGAGAAGCTGGCGGGCGGGCGCATCCCGCCGCCCGGCGGCGAGCGCGCGGAGGACGCGGAGCTTCGCCGCGCGGCCCTGGCGCTGCGTCCGGAGGTCGACGGCGCGGTGGACCGGCTCTCCCTCGACGAGGCGCTCTCCGCGATCTTCCGGCTCGTCGACGCGACGAACCGCTACCTGACGAGCGCCGCGCCGTGGCGACACGCGCGCGAGGGACGGGCCGACCGCGCCGCGGCGACGCTGCGGACGGCGCTCGAGGCGCTGCACGTCGTCGCGCTCGAGCTGGCGCCGTTCCTGCCGGCGACGTCGGACGACCTGCGGGCGCGGCTCCGGGCGCCCCCGCTGGAGCGCGCCGGCGGATGGAACGCGCTGCCGAGCGGCGCGCCGGTCTCCCGCGGCGCGCCGCTGTTCCGGCGCATCGGCCCGTCCGCTCAGAAGACCGCCGACACCTGCGCCTGAAAGGTGGTGAGCGCGGAGACCTGGGCCTCCGCGCCGAAGGCGAGGTGCCACCAGCGGACCTCGACGCCGCCCGCCAGGTGCGCGACGACGAGGCGCTCGGTCTTGAGGTCCACCGCGTCCGTCGTCTCGCGCGCGATCACGCCGTCGGCGCCGACCGCGAGGTACGGCGTCACGACGTTCCAGAACGTGCGCCCCACGGAGACGTCGGCGGTGACCGCGTGCATGTCCATGTCGGCCACGTACAAGGTCTTCGTGTACGCGCCCCGCACCGCGAGCGCGACCGGCATGTCGCCGCCCTGCTGGAGGATGGCGTACTTCCCCTCGAGCCCGAGCCAGCCGTAGTTCGCCTCCGGGCTCTTCGTGAAGAACGCGCCGACCTCGACGTCGTCCGTCACCCCGAGGCGCAGGCGCAGCTTGGGGAAGGCCTTGTCGGCTCCGAGCCAGTGGTCGGCGGCGGGGTGGGTGAAGGTGTCGTTCCAGGCGGACGACGTCTCGTCGACGCTGAAGTAGATCTGCTCGACGTCCACCGCGACGCCCCACCGCCCGAGGGTCTTCGGAGGAGCGCCCTGCTTGAACGCGGACACGGAGCCGAACTCGCGCGCGAAGCGCCGGAACGCGGATTGCGTGAGCTGCGGCGCGAAGCGCACCTCGCAGTCCTTGATGTTCGGATCGACGTGCAGCACGACGTCGGCGGGGAGCGCGGTCGCGGGGAGGACGAGCGCGAGCAGGAGCGGGGCGACGGGGATTCTCGACATGGGGGACTCCTTCGTGTTCGGGTGGCTTGACGCGGGCAATCCTGCGCCGGGCGCCCGCCCCGATCTCGGCGGGCGGCGCCAATCCCTGTGCCGCGCGCGCCAATCGCACTCGAATGAGGTAGCCTGATGGCATGTGGCCCCGCACCGGAACGGTGATGACGGCCCCGAGCCGAGCGCTGATCGCCGCGTGCGACCGCCTCGGTGTCGATACCGAGGCGCTGCTCCGGTCCGTCGGCGTCGAGCGGCGGACGATCGAGGACCCCGACGCGCGGCTGCCGGGCCCGATCGCCGGCGCCCTCTGGGCGAAGGCGTACGAGCTCGCCGGGGATCCGGTGCTGTCGCTGCACGCCGCCGAGGTGTGCCCGCTCGGCGCGTACAAGGTGATCGACTACATCGCGGCGAGCGCGCGCACGGTGGGCGAGGCCTTCCGGGACGTGGCGCGCTACTTCAAGCTCGTCAACACCGCCACGAGCTGGCCGATCGACGATGCGGGCGATCCGGTGACGTTCGATCTCGCGATCGAGGGCGGCCCGGGCGGCGTCACGCGCCCGTACGCGGAGTACGCGCTCGCCGTGTTCTTCCTGCACGTGCGCCTGGCGGCGCGCGTGGAGTTCCCGCTCCGGCGGGTCACGTTCACGCATCCGCGCCCGCCCGACGTCCGCGAGCACGAGCGGGTCTTCGGCTGCCC
>DASSQM010000451.1:0-2469 GCA_035702465.1 Anaeromyxobacter sp.
TGAGGAACGGCGCGGAGACGAACCCGTTCGTCGCACCGACGAGCTTCATGATCTCGATCTCGTCCCGCCGCGCGAACACCGCGAGGCGCAGGGTGTTCGACACGAGCACCGCCGTGGCGACGGCGAGGGCCGCGAAGAGCACGACGGCCGCGATCTTCGCGCGCCCCACGAGCGACTCGAGCTTCTCGAGCCACGCGTTGCCGTAGTCGACCTCGGCGGCGCCCGGGACGCCGCGCAGCGCGCGGGCGAGCTCGCGGGCCCCGGCGAGCGAGATCCCCGGCGCGCGCACCTCGACGGCGTCGGGCAGCGCCCCTGGCCCGACGCCCTCGAGCACCCGCGCCTCCTCGCCGAGCGACTCCGCGAGGCGCCGGAGCGCGGTCGCCGCCGGGACCGCCTCGACGGCGCGGCCGGGCGCGAGCGCGCGCGCCGCGCGGGCGGCGGCCTCCAGGTCCGCGCCCGGAGCGAGGTATACCGAGAGCTGCACCTCGCCCGCCCAGCCCTGGAGGAGCCGCTCCGCCCCGCCGAGGGCGGCGGCGAGGAGCCCCGTCGCGAAGATCGCGACGAAGATGGTGGCGGTGCCGACGAGGGCGACGTACGGCCCCCGGAGCATCGCGTCGAGCGCGCGGCGCGTGAAGTAGACCGGGCGCAGGGCGCTCATGAGGCGGAGGCGCGGCGGACGGAGTCGCCGTCGGACAGGAGCCGCCCGCGGTCGAGCGCGACGATGCGGCGCTTGTAGCGCTCGAGGAGCGTGCGGTCATGGGTGGCGACCACCACGGTGGTGCCGCGGGCGTTCGCGGCGTGGAGGAGGTCCATCACCTCGAGCGTGCGCTCGGGGTCGAGGTTGCCGGTGGGCTCGTCGGCGAGGAGCAGGGCCGGATCCGCCGCGAGCGCCCGGGCCACCGCGACGCGCTGCTGCTCGCCGCCGGACAGCGACGGCGGGAACTTGTCCGCGCGGTGCTCGAGCCCGACGGACCGGAGCAGCGCCTTCAGGCGGCGGCGGATCTCGCGGTCGCCGAGGTCGCGCACCTCGAGGGGCAAGGCGACGTTCTCCGCCACCGTCCGCTGCGGCAGCAGCTTGAAGTCCTGGAACACGACGCCGATGTTCCGGCGCAGGTACGGGATGGCGGCGGGGCGGATCTTGGCGACGTTCTTGCCGAAGACGAGGAGCTGCCCGCTCGTCGCCGGCTCGTCGCAGAAGATGAGCTTGAGGAGCGTCGACTTGCCCGCGCCCGACGGCCCGGTGAGGAAGACGAACTCGCCCTTGCCGATCTCGAGCGTCACGTCCTGGAGCGCCGGGCCGTCCCCCGGGTACTCCTTCGTGACGTGGAAGAGCTGGATCACGGCGGGACGTCGGCGCTACTTCCGATCCCCGAGGTCTTCGGCGAGGTACGACAGGATCACCTCGTCGAGGCTCTTCTCGCTGATGAGGTCCTCGCCGAAGAGGGTCTCGGCGCCGTCGTTGCGCAGCACGGGCGTGGGCTCCTGGCGCGCAGCGAGCACCTCGGGCGGCAGGCGCTTCGGCTCGGGGGCCTTGGTGGGCATCGCCATGCCGGGCTGCAGCTGCACGGTGCGCCCGTCGGCGTGGATCTGCCCGGGCTGGTAGGCGGCGGCCTGCTGCGCGTACGCGGAGTCGAGGTCGTCGTACACGCCGTTGATGAGGTTCCGCAGCATCTCCTTGTGCTGCTCCTCCATCAGCTCGCGCACGACCTGGGCGAGGTTCTCGGCGCCGACGATGTCCGCGTACGAGGTCTTCTTCGAGGCGAGGATGTTCCCGCCCACGAAGAGGTGCGTGATGATGTGGGGGTTCTCCAGGCCCGAGTCCTCGGTCTGGATGTGGTACATCTTCCCCTTGTGCTTGATGTTGTGGTTGAAGCCCACAACCATCTTCTTCGCTTCGCCACGCGTCATCGAAGGCACAATCTACCGCAGTTTTCCGCGGGCTAGCTAGAAGGCGGGCGCCCCTCACACATCCACGTGCTCGGCGGCCACGACCGGGCGGCCGAGGAAGCGCCCGGCGACCGCCAGGAACTTCTCCGGCGTGTCCGTGACGAAGAACCGGTGCTCCGCGGCGGCGCCCGCCGCGGAGCCGCCGAGGCGCTCCCGCACGTCCGCCGCGATGGCGCGAGCGCTGTCCACGAGCGCCACGCCGGGAAGCTCCGCCGAGATCGCGGCCTCGAGCAACGGGTAGTGCGTGCAGCCGAGGACGACGGTGTCCACCCCGGCGTCGCGCAGCGGCGCGAGATACCGGCGGACCACCCCGCGGACGACGTCGTCCGAGGCGTCCGTCCAGCCCTCCTCGGCGAGCGGGACGAACAGCGGGCAGGCCCTCGCCACCACCGAGGCGTCCGGCCGCTCGCGCCGGATGGCGGCCTGGTACGCGCCGCTCGCCACCGTCCCCTGCGTGCCGATGACGCCGATGCGCCCGCTCCGTGACGCCCGTGCCGCCACGCGCGCGCCGGGGTCCACGAC
>DASSQM010000452.1:0-8088 GCA_035702465.1 Anaeromyxobacter sp.
GTACTCGCGCCGCGCCCGGGCCCACCGCTCGGCGCGGCGGGCCGGGTCCGCGGCGCCGGCGCGGAGCAGGGCGCGCGCGAGGTTCTGCCGCGCGTCGGCCAGGTCGGGATCGATGCCGAGCGCGCGCTCGAGCGCGTGCGCCGCGGCGTCGAGGCGGCCCTTCGCGAGCATCGCCTCGCCGAGGTTCGCGTGGCCCTCCGCGAAGTCCGGGTCGATCCGCACGGCGCGCTCGAAGCGCCGGAGCGCGCCGTCGAGGTCCTCGCGCGTGCGCGCCACGATCCCGAGCCCGTTCAGCGCCTCCGGCAGGTCGGGATCGAACTCGAGCGCGTGCGCGAACGCGATCTCGGCGCGCTCGAGGTCGTGCTCCGACACGTAGCGGTAGCCGCGCAAGATCTCCTCCGCCGCGCGCGGGTGCGTCGCCGCGCGGCCGGCGCAGCCCGCGGCGAGGGCGAGGGTGAGGGCGGCGAGCACGGCGACGACGAGCGGGGGAGGCGCCGCGAGGCCGGGCGAGGTCATGTGCACGGCCCTTGCTCTCGCCGTGCCGCATGCAAGCGACCCACGCCGCCGCGATCGCCGCCGCCGTCCTCGCCGCCTTCCCCGCCGCCGCCCAGGTCTCGAACCACGGAATCGCCGTGGAATCGGGCGTCTCCACGCCGCTCGGCGGCGGGAGCGAGCCCGCGCTGGCCGCCGCGCTCTCCGCTTCCACCTGGCTCGACGGCGACGTCGAGGGGACGGCGCGCGTCGCCTGGGGGTCCGCCGGGGCGACCGGCGGCCGCGCCGCGGCCTCCTTCCTCTCCGGCACGGTCGGCGTACGGGTGAGCCTCGGGCACGGCCCGCTGCGCCCCCAGGTGTTCGCGGAGGTGGGCTGGGCGCGCGCCGAGGCGGACGGCGTCGCGTCGGATCGGGCCGCGTTCGGCGCGGGCGCCGCGCTGGAGTGGTTCCCCGCCGCGGAGATCTCGCTCGCGCCGCGGGTCGCGATCCGCGCCGTCGGCGGGGAGGCGCGGGCCGAGGTCGGGCTCGCGCTCGGCGTCTACTTCTGAGGCGCAGGCGCCGGCGCGTCGGAGGACGCCTCCGCGCTCTTGCGCGCCTCCCAGCGGTCGACCTGGCCGTCGCCGTCGGTGTCGATCCCGATGCGATCGATCTCGCCGTTCTCCCAGTACTCCCAGTAATCGACCTTCCCGTCGCCGTTCGTGTCGCGCTCCTTGCGCACGAGCTTGCCCTTCTCGTAGTAGCTCCAGCTCCGCGGGATGCCGTCGAACCCGAACGCCATCTCCTTCTTCACGAGCTGGTCCTTCTCGAAGTGGAGGATCTCGTCGGGCTTGCCGTCGAAGTCGAGGTCGTACACCACCTTCACGAGCGATCCGTCCGGCGCGTACTTCTCCCAGGTGTCGATCTTCCCGTCGCCGTTCAGGTCCTTCTCCTTGCGGACGAGGATCTCCTTCCCGGTCGCGTCCTTCACCGTGTACTTCCAGACGTCCGGCTTCCCGTCGTGCGTGAGGTCGTACTCGGTGACGATCTCGTTCGGCTGGGGCTCGAAGCCCCTGGGCACGACCCGCGCCGCCTCGCCCGGCTGGACCGTCGTCGGCGCGGCCGCGGCGGGCGGTTTCTGGGCGCCCGCGCACGAGAGGGCGGCGAGACCGGCGGCGGCGAGGAGCGAGCGGCGCATGGAGACCTCGGGACGGCCCGATTGTACCCGCGCGGCCAGCGAGCCGGAGGCCCGTCGGGGCGTGGCGGTATTTGACACTATATCAGTGGTCACTTACGTTGCGGGCCGAGGACACCCTCCTACACGCCCGGACCCGCGTCATGGCGCGCAAGAAGATCTCGACGACCATCTACATCACGCCCGAGCAGGCCGAGCGGCTGAAGCTCCTGCACCAGCGCACCAAGGTGCCCGTCGCCGAGTACATCCGGCAGGGCATCGACATGGTGCTGGAGGCGTACCGCGGCGATCTCCCCGGGCAGCTCACGCTCGATGAGATGAGCGCGAGGAAGTAGATTGCCGCAGGCATGAGCGAGAAGAGAGCCGTCATCCTCGGCGCTGCGGGGTTCATCGGGAGCCACCTCGCGGACCGCCTCCTCGCAGAGGGCTGGCGCGTCACGGGCGTGGACAACCTCGTCACGGGGACGCGCCGCAACCTCGAGCACCTCTCCCGGGAGCCGCGGTTCGACTTCGTCGAGGCGGACATCTGCGACCCGCTCGAGATCTCGGGCCGCGTCGACGCCGTCCTCGACTTCGCCTCCCCGGCGTCGCCGATCGATTACCTCAAGCATCCGTTCGAGACGCTCCACGTCGGCTCGATCGGCGTCGAGAACGCGCTCCGGCTCGCGAAGCGCTCGGGCGCGGTGTTCCTCCTCTCGTCGACGTCCGAGGTGTACGGCGATCCGCTGGAGCACCCGCAGCGCGAGAGCTACTGGGGGAACGTGAACCCCATCGGCCCGCGCGCCGTCAACGACGAGGCGAAGCGCTTCGCCGAGGCGATCACGATGGCGTACAGGCGGTACGAGAAGGTCGACGTCCGGATCGCGCGCATCTTCAACACCTACGGCCCGCGCATGCGCCTCGACGACGGCCGCGTCGTCCCCACGTTCGTCGCGCAAGCGCTCCGCGGCGAGCCCCTCACCGTGTTCGGCGACGGGTCCCAGACGAGGAGCTTCTGCTTCGTCGACGACGAGGTGGAAGGGCTCTGGCGGCTCTTCCGCTCCGACGTCCGGGAGCCGGTCAACATCGGGAACCCGCACGAGCTCACGATCCTGGAGTTCGCGAAGGCGGTGCAGCGGCTCGTCGGCGCGACCGTCCCCGTCGCGCACAAGCCGCTGCCCGAGGACGACCCGAAGGTGCGGCGCCCCGACATCGGGCGCGCGAGGGAGCTGCTGGGCTGGGAGCCGAAGGTGTCGTTCGACGACGGCATGAGGCGGACCATCGCCTGGTTCCGCGAGCGCGTGCGGGCCGCGTAGCGACCCGGCCGCCGCACCCAACGCAGGCGGGACACCCAGGCCAGCGCGGACGCGCGCGCCTCCCGCCCGAAGGAGAGCACCGTGGCGAAGCGGATCCTGATCACCGGTGGCGCGGGGTTCATCGGCTCGACCATCGCGGACCTGTTCCTCGAGGCCGGGTGGGACGTCGCCGTGCTCGACGACCTGTCGAGCGGCAAGCGCGAGAACGTCCCCTCCGGCGCGCGGTTCTACCCGGCGGACGTCCGCAGCGGCGCGGCGCACGAGGTGCTCCTCAAGGAGAGGCCGCAGGTGATCTGCCACCAGGCGGCCCAGATCGACGTGCGCAAGTCGATGGCCGATCCGCGATTCGACGCCGACGTGAACGTCGGCGGGCTGCTCAACCTCATGCAGGCGGCGGTCGAGGCGCGCTCCGTCGAGCACGTCCTGTTCGCCTCGTCCGGCGGCGCCACCTACGGCGACACCGACGTCGTGCCCACGCCCGAGTCGCACCCGCAGCTGCCCGTCTCGCACTACGGCGCGGCGAAGGCCGCGAGCGAGCTGTACCTCGGCGTCTACCGCGCGAACTTCGGCATCCCGTTCACCGCGCTCCGGTACTCGAACGTCTACGGGCCCCGGCAGGATCCGCACGGCGAGGCCGGCGTGGTCGCGATCTTCTGCGGGCGGCTCCTCCAGGGCCGGCCGTGCACCATCTTCGGCGACGGCAAGCAGACCCGCGACTACGTGTTCGCGGGCGACGTCGCGCGCGCGAACCTGCTCGCCGCCGAGAAGCGCTTCGCCGGACCGCTCAACGTGGGCACCGGGGTGGAGACCGACGTGGTCGAGCTCTACCGGCACCTCGCGCGCGCCGCGGGCGTGGACCGCCCGCCCGAGCACGCGCCCGCGCGGCTGGGCGAGCAGCGCCGCTCGTGCATCGATCCCGCCGCCGCGGGGCGCGCCATCGGCTGGCGCCCGCAGGTCCCGCTCGCGGACGGGCTCGCGCGCACGTTCGAGTGGTTCAAGGCGCGGAGCTGAAGAGCGCCGCGCGCGCCACGCTGCGCCTACCCGCGTATGCGCCAGGGTCCGCCGTTCGTCACCGGGCGGTCTGCTCGGGCGCGTCGGGCTCCGGTATGCCGGGGGCGGCCGCCGTGGGGCGCACGTCGGGCGCGTCGGATCGCTCGGGAGCGGGCGTGCGCGCCTGCTCCTCCTCCGGCGGCTCGGCCCGGTCGTCGCGCGGCGCGGGGCCGGCGAGGATCCGCTCCAGCTCGGCGCTCGCGGAGCGGTGCTCGTCCGCCGTGAGCCGGCCGTGATCGCGCAGGCGGTCGAGCAGCCGGCGCGAGCGGGCGCGCAGCCACGTCGACGGGCGGGCGAGGTCCGCGCGGCGCGGCGCGGGGAGGAGCGACGCGAGCACGACGGCCTGCGCCGGCGTGAGCGCCGCTGCGCTCGTCCCGAAGCGCTGCCGCGCCCCCGCCTCCACGCCGAAGGCGCCGTCGCCCATCTCGGCCACGTTGAGGTACAGCGCGAGGATGCGCTTCTTCGGCAGGGCGCGCTCCAGCTTCGCCGCGAGCACGGCCTCCTTCGCCTTGCGCCAGAGGCTCTTCTCGGTGCCGAGCCAGAGGTTGCGCGCGAGCTGTTGCGTGATGGTGGAAGCGCCGCGGGCGAAGCGCCCGACCTTGAGGTCGTGCTCGGCGGCGCCGCGGATCGCCTCCCAGTCGATGCCGTCGTGGCCGAAGAAGTTGGCGTCCTCCGAGGCGAGCACCGCCTTCACGAGGACGGGCGAGATCCGGTCGAGCGGCACCCAGGCCTGCGCGGGCCGGAACGGCCGCCGGCTCGCGCGCGCCTCGGCGCGGCGCTGCTCGATGAGCGCGGTCGTCCTCGGGTTCTCGCGCGCCAGGGGCGCGGGATCCGGCAGCGCGAGCCAGAGCGCCGCGGCGGCGGCCACCGCGGCGAGCGCGAGCCCGATCGTCGCGAGCGCCGCCGTCCCGAGGAAGGATCTCCCCCGTGCCATGCGGCGGCACCTTAGCATCGACGGGCGATGTGCTCTAACCTCCCGGCGCGATGGGATGGAAGGGCATCCGCGGGCTGCCGCGCGTCGTCTGGCTCCTCGGGGCGGCGAGCCTCCTCAACGACGTCTCGTCGGAGGCGATCTTCCCGCTCCTGCCGGTGTTCATGGCGGAGCTCGGCGGCGGGCCGAGGTACCTCGGCGTCGTGGAGGGCGCGGCGGACGCGGTCGCCGCGGCGACGAAGGTCCTCGCCGGGAGGATCTCCGACCGCGGCCCGCGGCGGCTCCTCGTCGTGGGAGGGTACGCGCTCCCCGCCGGTGCGCGCGCCGCGATCGCGGCCGCGCTCGCGCCGTGGCACGTCCTCGCGGCGCGCGTGGTCGACCGCTTCGGAAAGGGCATCCGCTCCGGCCCGCGCGACGCGTTGCTCGCGGACTCCGCGCCGCCCGGCGAGGCGGGGCGCGCGTTCGGGCTGCAGCGGTCGATGGATCACCTCGGGGCTGCGTTGGGGCCGCTCCTCGCGGCGGGGCTCGTCGCCGGGGGCGCTTCGCTCCGGGTGACGTTCGCAGTGGCGGGGGCGGCGGGGCTCGCGGCGCCGCTGCTGCTCGCGCTCCGGCTCAAGGACGAGGGGAGGGGGCGGGCGACGGCGACCGCGACCGCGACCGCGACGGCGACCGCGACCGCGACCTCGACCCCGACCGCGACCCCGACCCCGACCTCGACCGCGCCGCTTCCGCCGCAGCTCCGCGGGTATCTCGCCCTCGCCGCGCTCTTCGCGCTCGCGAACTCCACCGACGCGTTCCTCCTCGCGCGCGCGAAGGACGTCGGCGTTCCGGCCGCGGCGCTGCCGCTGCTCTGGTTCCTCCACCACGTCGTGAAGACGCTCGCGGGGCTGCCCGGCGGTGCGCTGTCGGATCGGGTGCCGCGCGGCGCGGTCGTGGCGGCGGGGTGGGGAGCGTACGCGCTCGCCTACGCGGGGTTCGCGCTCGCCGATCGGCCGTGGCAGATCGCGGCGCTGTTCGCGTTCTACGCGCTCTACCACGGCCTCGCGGAGGGCGCGGAGCGCGCGCTCGTCGCGGACCTCGCCCCGGCGGGCGCGCGCGGGCGCGCGTTCGGGTGGTACCACGGCGTCGTCGGCGCGGCGGCGCTGCCGGCGGGCCTCGCCACCGGCGCGCTCTGGGAGGCGTACGGCGCCGCGGTCGCGCTCGGGACCTCGGCCGCGATCGCGGCCGCGGCCGCGCTGCTCCTCGCGGTCTCGCCGCTCGTGCGACATGCGGCCGCGGCCAAGGGCGTTCTCTCACCGTGAATCGCCGGCGGTGCCGCACGGCGCCGTAGCCCGCCTCGAGCCCGCCGGAGGACCGAACCCCGGGCGGGACCCCGATCGTCGCCTTGACGCTCCCGGCACGCGTGGATAGTTCCCCGGCAGCCCCGGCAGGAAACCACGACGGGTTCGCGGCCGGCTCGGCCGGATGGAGGGACAGATGGCGGACGTCAAGAAGTACTCGCCGCGCGATTTCTCGAAGGTCCGCGGCCTGAACGGCATCTCGGACAAGCAGATCGAGGAGCACCTGAAGCTCTACGAGGGGTACGTGAAGCGCACCAACGCGCTCACCGAGAAGCTCTTCGGGCTGTGCAACGAGGGGAAGGCCTCGGGCGCCGACCCGGTCTACGCGGAGCTCACGCGCCGGCTCGGGTTCGAGTACAGCGGCATGGTGAACCACGAGTATTACTTCGAGAACCTCACGGGCGGCGCGCAGGCCGAGCCTCCCTCGGGCGGCAGGCTCCGCAAGGCGATCGAGTCCGCGTTCGGCAAGTACGAGACCTGGCTGTCCGACTTCCGCGCCATCGCCACCATGCCGGGCGTCGGCTGGGCGATGACGTTCCAGGATCCGAACACCGGGTGGCTCTCGAACCACTGGATCAACCTGCACCAGGACAACGTGCCGGTGGGCTTCCGCCCGATCCTCGTGATGGACGGCTGGGAGCACGCGTTCATGCGCGACTACCTGGCGACCGAGCGCGCCAAGTACGTAGACGCCTTCTTCAAGAGCGTGAACTGGGAGGCCGTGGAGAAGCGGCTCAAGTAGCCGAGGCTCCACCGCATGCTCCCTGCGCCCGGCGGCCTCGCGGCCGCCGGGCGTCCTCTTTTCCGCGACGGGGAGGCGGCGGGGCCTCGCCCTCGGCCTGGGTTGCGCCCCCGGTTGGGTCCGGAGTTGAAAAAGACGACCGGTCGTTCTATTCTATGGTCGTGCGCAAGGGAGAGCGGACCCGCGGAGCGATCCTGGACGGCGCCTGGCGGCTCGCCACCGAGCTCGGCCTCGAGGGGCTGACGCTCGGTCGCCTCGCCGAGGATCTCGAGCTCTCGAAGAGCGGCCTCTTCGCTCACTTCGGGTCGAAGGACGAGCTGCAGACGGCGACCCTGGCGCGGGCCGCCGAGCGCTTCGCCGAGATCGTGATCCTGCCGGCGCTCCAGTCGACCGGCGGCGAGCAGCGGCTCCGCGCGCTGGTCGAGAGGTGGCTCGACTGGCCGAGGCGCGCCCGGCAGCCCGGCGGCTGCATCTTCGTCGCCGCGGCCGCGGAGCTCGACGACCGCCCCGGGCCCGCGCGCGACAAGCTCGTGGCGCTGCAGCGCGAGTGGCGCGACACGCTCGCGCGCGTCGTGAAGCGCGCGCAGGACCTCGGCGACCTCCGGCCGGACGTCGATCCCGGGCAGCTCGCGTTCGAGATCCAGGGCATCGGGCTCGCCTGTCACGAGACGGCTCGCCTGCTGCGCGATCCGCGCGCGGTGGAGCGAGCCCGCGCCGCGTTCGAGCGGCTGCTCGCGGACGCCCGCGCGCGGAGCTGAGTTCCCCAACGAGGACGAGGAGGAGAGCGTCATGGCGTTCGCAGCACCCGAAAAAAGCACGACCGGTCGTTCTCGAAAGACAGGGGTCCCGCGCGCCCTCCGCGCCGGCATGGGCGCGCTCGAGGCCGTCGCGCCTGCGCTCGCGGAGCGCCTCGCGGAGCGGCTCTTCACGACGCCACCCCGCCACGCGCAGCCGCCCGGGGAGCGGGCCGCGCTCGCCGGTGGCGAGCCGTTCGCAGTGCGCGCGGGAGCCACGATCGTGCGCGGTCACCGCATCGGCGCCGGCCCGGCGGTGCTGCTCGTGCACGG
>DASSQM010000453.1:0-5389 GCA_035702465.1 Anaeromyxobacter sp.
GGTCCCGACGCGGCTCTTCCAGGGGCTCCTGCAGCTCCCGCTCCTCGACCGCCTCGTGCGCTCGCACCGCCCGGCGATCGAGTACGTGAACCACCTCGCCATCTACAACTGCCGGAACCTGCTCGAGCTGCTCGACGGCACCGGCATCCAGTGCCCGCCCATCACGAGCTACCTCGACCGCCTCATCGAGTTCGTGCAGGCGACGTACGCCCGGCGCCGCGAGCAGGGCGTCGAGGCCGAGCCCGACGATCCGCTCGACCCCCGGCCGCCGGCAGCGTAGATGGCGACTCGCCACCGCCCACCAATCCGCTGCCGCTCCGTGGGCCTCCGTCTCCGCGCGGGCGGGGTGGGACTGCGACCGACAACACTCGCGCCGCTCGCTCGAATCCGCGTTCTGGGCGCCCGCCATCGCGCCGCCAGCGCCAGGGCCCGGGCGCTCTCCACGAGATCGCGGGCGCCCTCGACGCCGTTCGCGGCCGTCACGCTGCCGGCGGCCGCGGGTCGAGCGGATCGTCCGGCTCGGCCTCGACGCCCTGCTCGCGGCGCCGGGCGTACGTCGCCTGCACGAACTCGATGAGGCGGTCGAGGTAGCTCGTGATCGGCGGGCACTGGATGCCGGTGCCGTCGAGCAGCTCGAGGAGGTTCCGGCAGTTGTAGATGGCGAGGTGGTTCACGTACTCGATCGCCGGACGGTGCGAGCGCACGAGGCGGTCGAGGAGGGGGAGCTGGAGGAGCCCCTGGAAGAGCCGCGTCGGGACCGACACCGGAGGGAGCTTCTTCCCGGCGCGCTCGGCGATCATCTCGTACACGCGGCGCGCCGAGAGCGGCGAGGGATCGACGAGGTGCACCGTCCGCCCCGCGCCCGCCGGGTTGTCCGCGATCGAGCGCGCCGCCTCGACCACGAAGTCGACCGGCACCACGTTGAGCGGCGCCACGGCGTCGCCGGGGAGCGGGAGCGGCACCGCGACCGGGGAGGCCACGAGCAGAATGGCCAGCGCGTACGGCCCCTCGAAGCGGTCGATCTCGCCGGTGCGCGAGTCCCCCACCACGATGCTGGGGCGGAGCACCGTCGCCGGGATGTCGCCCTGCGCGCGTCGCACGAGCAGCTCCGCCTGGAACTTCGTCTCCTCGTACGCGTTGTGGAAGCGCTGCCCCATCGCGAGCTCTTCCTCGAGGATGACGCCCACGCGGTCGCCGGAGACGTACGACGTCGAGAAGTGGGAGAAGCGCCGGAGACGCCGGGCCGAGAGAGCGAGGTCGAGCACGTTGCGCGTGCCCTCCACGTTCACGCGGCGCATCTCGGCCCGGCCCGCGCCGAGGTGGCTGCGCGCCGCGAGGTGCCAGACGTCGGTCACCTCGTGGCCGAGCGCCTTGAACTCGGCGCCGGAGAGCCCGAGGTGCATCTGCTCGAGGTCGCCCTCGACGAGGTCGATCCGTCCCGCGCCGACGGTGGCGACGTCCTCCTCCGCCGCCGCCGAGTTCTTCGGCTGGACGAGGAGCACGAGCCGGTCGCGCTCGCGGAGGTCCGCCGCGAGGCGGCGCACGAGCCGCTTCCCGATGAACCCCGGGTACCCCGTGACGAAGTGGACGCGCTCCGCGGCCGCCATCCGCGGTCAATAACGCACGGCGGCGGCGTTGGGAAGCTTCCGTCCGAGGCCCCGCCGAAGGTCGGCGAGGAGCCGGTCCGCCTTCGCGCCGAGGTCGGCGGGCGCGCCGGTGTTCTCGACCACGAAGTCCGCGCGCGCCGCCTTCTCGTCGATCGGGAGCTGCGCGGCGAGGCGCGCCTCCGCGTCCGTCGCCCCGATCCCGTCGCGGGCCTGGAGGCGCGCGCGCTGCACGTCCCGCGGGACCCACACCACGACCACGGAGTCGAGCATGCGGTCGAGCCCGACCTCGTACAGGAGCGGCGTGTCGTAGAACGCGAGCGCGTGGCCTGCGGCGGCGAGCCGCGCGGTCTCCTCCGCCATCGCGCCGCGCACGGCGGGGTGCGTGATCGCCTCGAGGCGCCTCCGCGCGGAGGCGTCCGCGAACACGACGGCGCCGAGCTTCTTGCGGTCGAGCGTCCCGTCCGGCGCGAGGACCCCGTCGCCGAACTCGCGCGCGATCTCGGCGATCGCCGGCGTGCCCGGCGCGACGGCGGCGCGTGCGAGGGCGTCCGCGTCCACGACCGCGACGCCGCGCGCCCGGAGCGCGTCCGCGAAGGTCGTCTTGCCGCTGGCGATCCCTCCGGTGAGGCCGATGACGCGCACGTCTCGCGGCCCTTCGGCGCGGGAGCCGCGCCCTCACTTCCCCGCGCCGGAAGCCTGCGCCGCGTTCGTCTGGGGCGAGCCTGCGGCGCGCCCGGCGGGCTCCTGCGCCGCCGGCGACTTCGCCGGCCCCTTGGATCCCGGACCGAACGTGAGCGCCTCGACCATGCCGTCCTTGCCGAAGTACACGGTCACGCCCGCCTGCGGGTACACCCACACCTTCTGGAACGTGTCCTCGACGAACGTGCGCTGGGGCGGCTTTCCGTAGGTCCCCTCGATCGAGTCCTGATCGAGCTGGGCGGTGAGGAAGATGGTGATCTCGAGGACGACGCCCTTCTCGTCGAGGTGGAACTGCGCCTGCCGCGTGCCCTCCAGCGCCTGCTCGCCGTAGTAGGCGAGGATGAGACGCCCCGGCCGCTTCGTCTTCGTCGTCGGCTCGCCGAAGCGGTCCAGCACCTCTTGCTGGGTGCTCGTCCCCGGGGTGATGCCCTTCCAGGTGCGCGCAGACGCGAGGCCCGGCGCCAGCGCGGCGAGGAGGAAAGCGAGCCGGACGAAGCGCATGCCGCATTATACTCCGGCTCCCGTGACACGCCCGCCGCCGAGCGCCGCCGTCCTCGCCGCCGCAGCCGCGCTGCTCGCGCCCGCGCTCGCGGGCGCCGCGGACACGGTGGGCCCCGAGACGTGCCGCGCCTGCCACCCGAGCGCCTACGAGGCGTGGATCGCCTCGCCGCACGCGCGCGCGCGCGAGTCCTTGCCGGAGAAGAGCCGGAACGAGCCGCGCTGTCTCGGGTGTCACGCGCCCGAGGCACAGGACGGGCAGGCGGGGGTGACGTGCGAGGCGTGCCACGGGGCGGGGCGGGTGTACGCGGCCGCCTACGTCATGCGCGACGCGGAGCTCGCGCGCGCGGTCGGCCTCGTCGACGCGGGCCCGAAGACGTGCGCGGCGTGCCACACCGACTCGACGCCGAGCCTGGAGCGCTTCGAGTACGCGCGGAAGCTCGCGCTCATCCGCCACGGCAAGGAGCCGGCGGCTCCGGCGCCGCCGCCGCAGAAGCCGCCCGCGCCGCCGCCGACGAGGAAGGCGCGCTAGGTGCCGCTCCAGGTCGTCTCCGCAGAGTTCGCGCGGACCGCGACGCGCCCGGAGGAGTGGCCGCGCGGACCGGTGCCGGAGCTCGCCTTCGTCGGGCGCTCCAACGTCGGCAAGTCCTCGATGCTGAACGCGCTCGCGCGGCGCAAGGGGCTCGCCCGCGTCTCCAACACGCCCGGGCGCACGCGCGCGCTGCAGTTCTTCGACGTGGCGTTCCGCCCCACGCCGGCCGCGCGGCCGCGCCAGGTGCGGTTCTGCGATCTGCCCGGCTACGGGTACGCGAAGGTCTCCAAGGCGGAGCGGGACCGCTGGGCGGCGATGATCGAGGACTACCTCCGCGGGCGCGACGTCCTCCGCGCGGTCGTGCTCATCGTGGACGCGCGGCATCCGCCCGCCGAGAGCGACCACGACGCCCTCGCGTTCCTGCGCGCGACCGGGCGCCGGGTGGTGGTGGCCGCGACGAAGGTCGACAAGCTCGCGAGGACCCGCCGCGGGGCCGCGCTCCGTGCGATCGAGCAGGCGCTCGGCGTCGGCCGGGGCGAGGTGGTCCCGTTCTCCGCCGTCGAGGGCACCGGCGCCGAGGCGCTGTGGGCCCGGCTCGTTTCCGCGGCGGGAGACGAGCCGGGCTCGGCAGCGGCTCCGACCTAGCTATGCCCCTGCATCCCCGGGACGCCGGCCTCGGCGCCGAGGTCGCGGAGCTCCTGGGCGGTGCGCCCGCGGTTCCGCCACGCGTCGTTCAGCGCCGCCCGCATCTCCTCGCCGCGCTTGGGCGCGAACATGAGGCCGAGGCCGGCACCGACGAGCACGCCGATGGAGAAGAGGCCGAGACCGGTGAAGAAGTCACCGGCCGGCGACCGCTCCTCGAGCCCCAGGCGATCGAGGATCGCGTCACGATCCATCCAGCCGCGCATCGCCTTCCAGTCCATCTTCATCGCTTGTCCCTCCCGCACCGGGTCCGCCTCTCAGGGTGTGCATCGCGCGACGCGGCCACGATCACCCGCCCGGGCGGCCGCCGACCCGCGTGCTCACGCCCGCCGCCTCGATGAGGCGCGGGGCGGGCGGGCGGCGCGCCACCGGCAGCACGTCGAGCTCGACGACGAGCGGCAGGTGATCCGACGCCCCGCGCGCGAGCGTCGTCCGCACGACGTCCACCGAGCGCACGTCGAACGCCGCATCCACGTAGCAGTGGTCGAGGCGGAGGAGCGGGAAGAAGGCGGGGAACGTGGGCGCCTCGTTGCGGACCGCGAGCGCGCAGTCGACGAGCTGGCGCCGCAGCCAGCGGGGGACGGCCGAGCGGTTGGAGTACGAGTTGAAGTCGCCGACGAGGACGAGCGGGTGGGCGAGGGCCGCGTCGCGCAGGATGTCCGCGGAGAGGAGCTGCGCCGCCTGACGGCGCCGCTCGCGCCAGTGGAGCCCGAGGTGCGCGGCGAAGAAGTGCACGACGATCCCGCCCACCTCGACGTCGGCCCGCACGCAGCCGCGAGGCTCGCGCCCCGACACGGAGAGGTCGTAGCTCCGGACGGCGGCGATGGGGCTGCGCGAGAGGACGGCGTTCCCGTACGCGAACCCCTGCCGGTGGTGCATGGTCGGGCCGAACGCGGCGTGCATGCCGGTGTACGCGCCGAGCGCCTGCGCCGGGTCGGGCGGGTCTCGCGGGCCGAGCGGCGTCCCGACCTCCTGGAGCCCCGCGACGTCGGGCGCGACGTCCCGGATGACGCGCGCGATGCGCTCCGGGTCGCGACGCCGGTCGGTGCCGACCATGGAGTGGACGTTCCAGCTCATCACGCGCATCGCCGGCTCCGGCAGCTCACGGCGGGGACCCGAGCTCCGCTCCCGCCGGGAACGCCGCCGGCTCCTCCCGCTCCGGCGCCTCCGGATGCTCGGGCGCCTCGGGCTCCTCCTCCGCGGGGGCCCGGTAGGCGCGCTCGAAGTACCGGTACAGCTCCGACGGCCGCACCACGTCGGCGAAGCGGAAGGAGCACGCCGGCGGGTGGGCGACGAAGCACTCGAGCTCCTCCGGCGCGACGCCGCCGTGAGAGCCGAACTCCCACGCGTA
>DASSQM010000454.1:0-10466 GCA_035702465.1 Anaeromyxobacter sp.
GCGAGCATCGACGTCGTCGTGGAGGAGGACCTCGTCGCCTACCGGTTGCCGGAGGTGGTGTTCCGGCGGCTGCTCGGCGACGCGCGCTTCGCCGGGCACTTCGCCGAGGGGCTCTCGGAGCGGCTCAAGGCGTCGCTCGCGCAGTCGCCCGTGGCGACGTTCCCGCCCGACCTCACGCTCGACGTGCGCCAGGTCCTGCGGGAGCACGCCGTGTGGGTCGACGCGGGCGCGACGGTCGGCGAGGTGGCGCGGAGCATGCGCGAGGCGCGCGTGACGTCGGTGCTCGTCCGCGGCGATCCCATCGCCATCGCGACCGACCGCGATCTGCGGAACCGCGTCCTCGCGGAGGGGCTCGGGCCGGAGGCGCCGGTGGCTTCCATCGCCACGCCGTCGCCGCGCACGGTCGCGACCGGGACGCCGATCCACGAGGCCTGGGCCGAGCTGCTCCAGGCGGGCGTCCACCACCTGCCGGTCGTGGAGCGCGGCGAGATCGTCGGCGTCCTCACCGCGACCGACCTGCTCCGCTGCTCGGCGCAGGGCCCGATGGCGGTGCTGCGGCGGGTGGAGCGGCTCGCGTCGCGCGAGCGCCTCGCGGGCTACGGCCAGACCGTCGCGGAGATGGCGTCGGCGCTCCTCGCCGGCGGCCTCGACGCGACGCTCATCGCCGGGTTCGTGGCGCGCCTCAACGACACGCTGCTCGCGCGCATCGTGCGCATGGCCGAGTCGGAGATGGGGCCGGCGCCGGTGCCGTGGGCGTGGCTCGCGCTCGGCTCGGAGGGCCGCAAGGAGCAGACGCTCCTCACCGACCAGGACAACGCGCTCGCCTGGGCGGACGAGGGCGACGCGGAGCGCGCCTGGTTCGAGCGGTTCGTCGAGCGCATCGCGGCGGACCTCCGGACCGCGGGCTTTCCGGAGTGCCCGGGCGGCTACATGGCCGCGCGCTGGATGGGGCCGCTCGGCGAGTGGACGCGCCGCTTCGCCTCCTGGATCGACGCGCCGTCGCCGGCGTCGCTCCTGCAGGCGGCGATCTTCCTCGACTTCCGGCGCGTGGCGGGCGCGCTCGACGTCGCGCCGCTCGAGGCGGCCCTCGCCGCCGGGCCGGCGCGCCCGGTGTTCCTCCGGTTCCTGGCGCGCGCGGCGCTCGAGTTCCGCCCGCCGCCCGCCCTCGTCCTGCGGCTCAAGGGGGACGCGTCGACCGTGGACCTCAAGGCGCACGGGATCGCGCCCGTGGTGCTCCTCGCGCGCTGCTACGGGCTCGAGCTCGGCGGGAAGGCGCGGAGCACCCTCGAGCGGATCGAGGCGGCCGCCGCGGCGGGGAACCTGTCCGCGGACGTCCACGCGAACGTCGCCGACGCGTACCGGTTCCTCGTCGGACAGCGGCTGCGGCTGCAGCTCCGCGCCCTCGCGGAGGGCCGCCCTGCCGGGCACGCCGTGGCGCTCGCCGATCTCCCAGCCGTGGAGCGCAGCCGCCTCAAGGACGCGCTGCGCGCCGTGCGCGGCTTCCAGGAGGCCGGCGCGCACCATTTCAGGACGGACTTCTAGCGCGCGGCGGGTTACGACGTCGCCGGATGCTCTTCGCCTCGCCGCGCTGGGACGCCGTGGTCTACTGGGCGCTCGACCTCGAGACCGGCGGGCTCGATCCGGGCAAGGATCCGATCCTCGCGGTCGGGATGGTGCCGATCCGCGATGGGCGCATCCGGCTCGGCGAGAGCTGGGACACCCTCGTGCGCCCCGGCGGCCGTGCCATCGCGCCCGACTCGGTGCGCGCGCACCAGCTCGTGTCGGCGGAGGTGGAGGGCGCGCCGTCGATCGAGGACGTGCTGCCGGAGATCGCCCGGCGCCTCGGGGGCAACGTGCTCCTCGTGCACCAGCGCGGCATCGACGTGGCGTTCCTCCAGGAGGCGTGCCGGCGCACCGGCGCGCGCTGGCCGGGGCCGAAGGTGATCGACACGGTGGACCTCCTCCTGCGCCGCGCGAAGCAGGCGCGGTTCCGCACCCCCGAGCTCCCGCTCGAGCGCCCCGCGACCGTCCTGGCCCGGGCGCGCGACGCGCGCGGGCTGCCTCCGTACCCGGCGCACGACGCGCTCACCGACGCGATCGCGACGGCGGAGCTCTTCCTCGTCCTGCGCCACGAGCTCCGGGCGCGGACGCTCAGGGACCTTCGGTAGGAGGGTCGGGGACCCGGGCTCGTGGCGCGTCCGCATCCGCGCGGGAGGCCCGCGCGCGCAGCGGGACGAGCACGATGGCGAGCGACGCGAGCTCCGCGGCCGCCGCGAAGCCGAACAGCGGTCCCACGCCGCCGAGCCGGTCGTAGCCGAGGCCGGAGAGCGCGTACCCGAGCGCGTTCCCGCCGCCGAACACGATGGCCGTGAACGCCGCCTGGCCGGTGGCGCGCAGCCGCGCCGGCACGAGGCCGGCGAGCGCGTGCGTGGCGCAGCCCCAGAACAGGCCGAAGGTGAGGAAGTGCAGCGCCTGGAGCGCGGCGACCGGGAACGCGCCGGTCGCCCGCGAGAGGAGCGCCCAGCGGACGGCCGAGCCGAGGAAGGCGATGGCGAACAGCCCGCGCAGCGGGACGCGGCGCTCGAGGCGGGGGAAGAGCACGAGCGCGGCGATCTCGGCGGCGACGCCGATGCCGACGCCCGCGCCGGTCACGCCCGAGGACAGGCCGCGGTCGCGCACGAACACCCCGAAGAGGAGGTGGTACGGCGCGCAGGCGGCCCAGTGGATCGCGGACGCGGCGAGGAGGAGGTGGAGCCGCCGGTCCGTGGCGAGCGCGGCGAGGTCGCGCGCGGCGGGCCGCTCGTCGTGGCCCCGCGTGGCGGGGGCGCGTCGCGAGACGAGCGCATAGGCGACGACGAGCGCCGCGACGAGGACGGGCACGAGCGGATCGGAGGGCCGGTCGCCCCTCAGCGTGAGCGCCCACCCCGCGGCGAGCGACGCCACGATGAAGCCGACGGAGCCCCAGAGCCGCACCCGGGCGTAGGACGCGCCCGGGTTCCCGCGGCAGAAGTCGAGCGTGATGGAGTCGACGAGGGGGACCACGGCGCGGTCGCCGAGCGACATGAGCGCGACGACGGCGCCCACCTGCCAGGGTGTGCGTGCGAACGGGAGGAACAGGACGGCGATCGCGGCCCACGCGGAGGCGAGCCGGAGCGCGCGCTGCGGCGACGCGCGGTGGTCGGCGTACGAGGCCCACGAGAGCGCCACGACCGGCGCGAGGAGCGACGGCATCATCTGCACGACGCCGATCTCGCCCCCCGAGTAGCCGCGCCCCCGGAGGTAGGCCGCGAAGTACGGGAGGTACGTGCCGACGTTGCCGTAGTAGAGGAGGTAGAACAGGCGGAGGCGCGTTGTCGCGGACACGGAGCGGTCCGTGTACCACGGCCGCCGCGGGAGGAGTCGAGTTGGGCGACGTCGTCGGCTTCGTGCTCTGCGCCGGGCTCGGCACCCGGCTCCGGCCGCTCACGAACCGGGTGCCCAAGCCGGCGGTGCCGGTCTGCGGCGTCCCGCTCGTGCGCTGGTCGCTCGCGCTCCTCGCCGGGGCAGGCGTGCGCCGCGCCGTCGTCAACGTGCACCACCTGCCCGACGCCATGGCCGCCGCCGCGCAGGGCGGCGCCCGCGCGCTCGGGATGTCGCTGGCCGTCTCGCGCGAGCCCGTCATCGCGGGGACGGGCGGCGCCCTGCGCGAGGCGCGCGCCCGGCTCGCGGGCGCCGACGCGATCTTCCTCGTGAACGGCGACGTCCTCTTCGACGTGGACCTCCCCGGCGCGCTCGCCGCGCACCGGGCGTCGGGCGCGCTCGCGACGATGCTGCTCCTCCCCATGCCGGGCGGCGCGCCGTACGCCGCGGTGGAGACGGACGCGTCCGGCGCGGTGCGGCGCATCGCGGCGAGGTTCGGCCCCGGCGGAGAGGGCCTCGCGCCGTGGCACTTCTCCGGCGTGCACGTCCTCTCGCCCGAGCTCGTCGACCGCGTCCCCGCGACGCCGTTCGAGGCCGACGTGAACCGCCACGTCTACCCGCCGCTCATGGCGTCCGGCGCCGTGCGCGGCCTCGTCGTGGAGGGCTACTGGAACGACCTCGGCACCCCGGCGCGCTACCTCGAGGCGAGCGCGGACGTGCTCTCTGGGAAGCTGCCGCTGGGGAGGTTTCGCGGCGTGGACCCGTTCGCGGGAACGAAGGAGCTCGCTCCCGCCGCCCGCGCCGCCACGAGCGCGAGGATCGACGCCGCCGCGCGGGTCGAGCCACCCGCGTTCATCGGGGAACGGTGCTCGGTTCCTGCCGGGGCGCTCGTGCGCGACGCCATCCTCTGGGACGACACCCTGCTCGCGCCGGGCGAGGCGGTGGAGCACGCGATCGCGGCGGGGGCGGAGCGCGTGCCCGCGGGCTGAACGTACGGCCGGGAGGAGCTGCTCGTGGCGACGGGCCCGAGCTCGCCGCTACCCCCGCGCCTGCACCAGCACGCACGTCACGTTGTCCGCCCCGCCCGCCTCGTTCGCGGCGTCGACCAGCGCCTGCGCCGCGTGCTTCAGATCCCCCACGTTGGCGCGGAGCAGCTCCGCCATGCGCGCGTCGGGGACCATGCCGGAGAGGCCGTCGGAGCAGAGGAGGACGACGTCGCCGTCCTCGAGCTCCTCGCGCACGAGGTCCACCTCGACGGTGTCCTTCATCCCGAGCGCGCGGACGATCACGTTCTTGTGCGGGAAGGCCTCGATCTCCTCGGGCGTGAGCGCGCGGCTCTTGCGGTAGTCGTTGAGGAGCGAGTGGTCCTCGGTGAGCTGCCGGAGCGCGCCCTTGCGGAACAGGTACCCGCGGCTGTCGCCCACGTGGGCGACGAGCACCCTGCGGCCGCCCTTGGGGAAGGAGGCGGCCACGATCGTCGTGCCCATCCCGCGCAGCCGCTGATCCGTCGCGGCGCGCTCGAAGATGCGCACGTTCGCGAGCTTCACGCCGGTGAGGAGCCGGTTGTCGTCGTACGAGCGCGCGGGGTCCATCTTGAACGGCCAGGTGGCCTCGTCGTCGCGGCCCGTGATCCGGAAGAACTCCGCCATCTCCTCGACGGCGATGCGCGAGGCGACCTCTCCGGAAGCGTGCCCGCCCATCCCGTCGGCGACGCAGTAGAGGTTCTCCTCGGACAGGAGGAGGTGCGCGTCCTCGTTGTGCGTGCGCTTGCGCCCGACGTCGCTCGCGCCGGAACCGATGAGCCGCATCCGGTCCGAGCCTATCACGGGAGCACGATCTCCACTCCCGGTCCGGTCTCCACCGTCACCGTGCGCTCGGCCGCGTAGATGTCCCCGTCGACCGTGAAGCGCGGCCGCTCGGCCTGGATGACGAGCGTGCGCGCCACCTCGTCCTGCGCGATGCGCCGCCGCCAGGGAGCGCCGACCCGGATGCGCGGCACGGACATCGCGAGCGCCGCCACCGGTCCGACGACGCCCACGGCGTGGAAGAACCCGGGCTGCTCGTCGCAGCGCGCGAACGCGCGGAACCCGAACCCGATGTCGGGCGTCGACCCGGCGGCGAGCGCGAGGTAGCTCCCGTCCGGCCACTCGTCGCCGTCCGTCGCGACGCGAAGGGGCTCGCGCCGCGTGAGCGCCCGCGCGAACTCGCCGTTGACGAGCGCGGAGCCGGCCGCGCGCGCGACGAGCAGCGCGGCCATGGCGGGGGAGGGGTGCCCCGACGCGTAGTACCTCTCGAGGAACGCGACGACGATCCCCGTCCCGAAGATGAACCCGTACCGCGGCGCCCCGCCGTCGGCGGTCACGCGGAGGAGGTCGCGCTCGCGCGTGCGCAGCGGATACCCGTGCCGGCGCCGGATGAGGACCTCGCGCAGGATCCCCTCGGGGCCGCCGCGCACGCCGTTCCCGCGCGCCACCGTGTTCATCGCGCCGCCGCGCAGCAGCAGGAGCTTCGGCAGGGGCTCGCGGCCGTACGCCCGGGCGAACGCGGACAGGACGTAGGCGGTCGTCCCGTCGCCGCCGTTCACGCCGAGGACGTCGATGCGCGCGGCGCGGAAGCGCTCCACGGCGGCCTCGAGCTGGTCGGGCGTCGACGCGTCGACCACCTCTCCGTCGTCCGCGAGCCGCTCGCGCAGCCTCCGCGCGATCCCCGGGCGGCGGCGGTTGCGCCGCGCCTGCGGGTTGTTCACGATCCCGATGCCGCCCATGCCCCCCTGGCTCCCCGTCGATCCGCCGCTGCACGTGGTGCTCGTCTCGCCGCAGATCCCGCCCAACACCGGAAACGTGGCCCGCACGTGCGCCGTCACGGGCTCGCGGCTCCACCTCGTCGGACCGCTCGGCTTCTCGCTCGCCGAGAAGGACGTCCGCCGCGCCGGCCTCGATTACTGGGAGGACGTCTCCCCGGAGGTCCACCGCGGCTGGGCGCAATTTGAGGCCGACGCCCTCCGCGGTCAAACGGAAAAGCTGCACCTCTTCACCGCACGCGGCGGGCGCGCCCTCTTCGAGGTGCGCTTCGCGCCGGGCGACTTCCTCGTCTTCGGCCAGGAGCAGCTCGGCCTTCCTCCCGCGCTCCTCGCCGCCTTCCCCGGGCGCTGCGTGGCGATCCCCATGCGGGAAGGAGCGCGCAGCCTGAACCTCGCCGTCGCCGCAGGAGTCGGGATCTACGCCGCGATCGCGTCGATCGGGGCCGCGCGCGGTAAGATGGCGCCGGGATGAGCCTCCTCCGCGAGCCCGGCGACCTGGCGCAGACGCCGCTCGCAGCCGTCCTGCTCGACGCCCTCAACGAGCGCGCGAGCGGCGTCCTCGAGGTGGTCCACGCCGGCGGGACGTCGCGGCTGTGGTTCCAGGACGGCCGCCCCGTCGGCGCGCAGGTCTTCCAGGGCTTCCGGCCGCTCGGGATGATGCTGCTCCAGCAGGGCCTCATCGACATCGACGCGCTGTCGAAGAGCCTCGCCGTGATGGCCGAGACGAAGCGGCCGCAGGGCGAGATCCTCGTCGAGATGGGCGCCGTCTCCGCTGCGGACGTGGAGCGGACGCTCGAGGAGCAGCAGGCCGGCTACTTCGGCGTCATCGCCGCGCTCGACGCCGCGCCGTTCGCGTTCGACGCGTCGATCCCGGTGCCGCGGTGGACGCGCGGCAGCCGCCTCTCGCCGGCGCGCACCATCGTCGACGCGCTCGAGCGGCCGCAGGCGATCGCGCTCGTCGCGTCCGCGCTCCAGCCGGTCGCGGCCGGCGGGGTCCGGCTCCTCCCCGGCTATCGCGAGCACGCGGCCGAGTTTCGCTGGACGGACGCGGAGCGCGCGCTCGCGGCGCGCCTCGAGGCGCCCATCCGGCTCGAGTCGTTCTTCGCGGCGTCCGACGTCCCACCCGAGCGCGCGCGCGCGATGCTCGCGGCGCTGCTCCTCCTCGGGCTGGCGGGGCCCGACGCCGGCGCCGAGGTGCCCGGTCCGGATCTCGTGGTGGAGCCCGCACCCGCGTCGACGCCGGTGCCGCGCGAGACGCCCATCGCGAACCCGCCGCCGGCCCTGACCCCGCCGCCGTCCGCGCGGCGGAGCGATCCCGCCGAGGCCCGCGCGCGGAGGCAGCGGCTCCTGCAGCAGGCGATGCGGAACATGGGCGTGGGGCCGTTCGCCGGCCCCCGGCCTCCCGCCGACGACGCCGCCGCCGGCGGTGACCGCGAGCCGGCGCAGCGCCGCGGTGCCCGCGCGGGCGCGACGGAGGCGGAGCGGCACCTGCGCGATGCGCTCCTCGCGGTGGTCCCGCGGACGAAGGAGCGCGACTTCTTCACCCGCCTCGGCGTCGCGGAGACCGCGGGGCGGCAGGACGTGAAGAGCGCCTTCCTCGCGCTCGCGCGGCAGTTTCATCCGGACCGCTTCACCTCCCCCGCGCTCGCGGATCTGCAGAACGTGGTGAAGGACTTCTTCGCGTCGGTGAACGAGGCGTACGAGGTCCTCTCCGACGACAAGAAGCGGGCGGAGTACGTGGCGGCGCGGCACGCGAAGGGCACGGCGCGCGGCGAGGCGGCGCGCGTCGACTTCCAGAAGGGCGAGGCGTGCCTGCGCACCCGCGACTTCGCGCGCGGGCGCGGCTTCCTCGAGTCGGCGGTCCGCGCCGATCCCCGCCCCGAGTACCAGGCGGCGCTCGCGTTCGCGTGCCTCACCGATCCCGGCCGGAAGGACCGCGACCGCGCGCGCAAGCTGCTCGCCGAGGCGACCAAGGACACGAGCTGCGATCGCGCCCTGTACGTCGCGGGCCTCCTCGCGCGCGACGAGGGCGACGACGGCGGCGCGGAGCGCTGGTTCCGCGCGGCGGCGAAGGTGAACCCGAAGAACGCCGACGCCGTCCGGGAGCTGCGGCTCGCCGAGGCGCGTCGCGCCGAGAAGCGACGGTGAGCGTCGCCGGGACGCGTCATCGGAGCGGGGGACACCCGGGCCCTCCGCGCCGCGCCGGGGCAGCCTCGTCCGGCTGCCCCTCCGCTCGCACATTTCCCGCAGCCTCCCATTCTTGACGAACGCGCCTTTCTCGGGCGTGATCCTTCGAGGTGGCGGGGCCTGCACGCGGCCTCCCGGCGCGCCTGAAAGGCAACCGATTTGGCCAAGCAGCACCTGCTCCTCGTCGACGGCGACCCGAAATCGCTGCGCGTGATGGAGGTCTCGCTCAAGAAGGCGGGCTTCTCCGTCACCACCGCGGTGAACGGGGCCGACGCGCTCGGGAAGTGCGAGATCTCCCCGCCCGACCTCATCCTCTCGGACACGAAGATGCCGGAGATGGACGGCTTCGAGCTCTGCCGGCGCCTGAAGGGGGACGATCGCTTCCGCGGCACCCCGTTCATCTTCCTCACCGGCCAGAAGTCGGTCGAGTTCAAGGTGAAGGGGCTCGAGCTGGGCGTCGAGGACTACCTGACGAAGCCCATCTACATCAAGGAGATCGTCACCCGGGTGAAGATCCTCCTCGAGAAGAAGGAGAAGGAGCGGCTCGAGAAGAAGGACCTCAAGGCGAGCTTCGCCGGGAACCTCTCGGACATGGGCGTCGTGGACCTCGTCCAGACGCTCGAGATGGGCAAGAAGTCGGGCGCCCTCCACGTGAAGAGCAGGAAGGGCATCGAGGCGGTCTGCTACTTCAAGGACGGCCGCATCCTCGACTGCGAGCTCGGGAAGCTCGCCGGGGAGAACGCCTTCTACCGGCTCCTCAACTGGCAGGAGGGCGAGTTCGCCATCGAGTTCAGGCCCATCGAGCGCGAGGAGCGCATCCCCGTCTCGACGCAGGGCCTGCTCATGGAGGGCATGCGCCGCATCGACGAGTGGGGGCGCATCGTGGAGCAGCTCCCCGCGCTCGACAAGGTGTTCGAGATCGACTACGCGCTCCTCGCCGACCGGCTGGCCGAGATCCCCGACGACGTGAACGCGCTCCTCCGCCTCTTCGACGGGCGGCGCACGCTCGATCAGGTCATCGAGGAGGGGGACTACGACGACCTCGCCGCCGCGGGCGTCATCTCGAAGCTCTTCTTCGAGGGGATCATCAAGGAGGTGGTGGGGCTCCCGCCGTCCGTGCCGGCGTACGCACCGGCGCCGGCGCGGACGCCGCCGCCCGCGCCCTCCGTCACGCCCGCTCAGGAGCTCGCCGCCGTCGCGCCGGCGGGCCCGGTCCGCCCGTCCGAGCCGGAGGGCGTCGACTGGTTCGCCGGCCCCGTGCCCGCACAGGCCGCACCACCCGACGCCGGCCCCGAGGCGCCGCAGGAGGACGAGCCGCCCGCGCCCGTCGCGACGGATCCGGTGCGCGACGAGCCGCCCGCGGACGCCGCTGCCGCGCCCGCCGCGCCGCCCGCGCCGGAGGACGAGCCGAAGGTCCTCCCGTTCCCGCAGCGCCGCCGCGGCCACGCCGAGCCGGTCGCCGCTCCTCCCGTGCTGGAGCCGCGCGACCCGGCCGTGGCGACGCCCGCGACGTTCCGCCCCCCGTCGCAGTTCTCGATCCCCGTGCCGCCCCCGGGCACGATCCCCCTGCCGGCCTCGCTCACCGCGGGCGGCGCGCTCCAGGGTGCGCTCCGCGGCGGGCCCGCCCCCGCGGCGGCCCTCAGCGCGGAGGAGGTCGTGGAGCCGGCGCCGTACGCGTCGCCGTCGGAGCCGGACGCCGCGCCGTCCGAGGCGTACGCGGAGCCGGCGCCCGCGCCGGCGCGCCGTTCGAGGGCGCCGCTCGCCCTGGGCGCGATCGCGGCGCTCGCCGCCGCCGCCGCCGCGGGCTTCCTCCTGCGCGGCACGCAGTCTTCCCCCGCCGTTCCGCGCACGACGGCCGCATCGCTCCCGGCGCCTCCTCCGCCGGCCCCCGCGCCGGAGGCCGCGCCCACGCCGTCCCCGCCCGCCGCGGTGCCCGCGGAGACCTCGCCCGCGCCTTCCGCTCCCTCCGCCGCGACGGCGGCGCCGCCCGCGCCCCCGGCGCAGGCCGCGGAGGCCGCCCCGCCGCCCCCGCGGCCCGCCCGCTCCGCGAAGCGCTCGGAGGACGCGGAGTACCGCCGGC
>DASSQM010000455.1:0-5562 GCA_035702465.1 Anaeromyxobacter sp.
CGACCACCACCCGGAGCGGCCCGACTCGCACCTCGCGCCGATCGTGGACGTGGGCGGGCCCATCGGGGCGACCTCGACCGTCGTGGCCGAGTACTTCCGCGCGAGCGGGCTCAAGATCCCCACCCACGTCGCGACCGCGCTGTTCTACGGCATCAAGGCCGACACCCGCGACCTGGGCCGTCAGACGACGAGGCAGGACATCGACGCGTACCTCTGGCTCTTCCCCATCGTGGACAAGGAGGCGCTCGCGGAGATCGAGCACCCGAAGCTCCCGGCCGACTACTTCCGCCTCTACCACACGGCCATCGAGCGGGCGCTCGTCTACGACGACGCGGTCGTCTGCGACCTCGCCGAGATCTACGCCCCGGACATGGTGGCGGAGGTGGCGGAGCGCTTCTCGTTCCTCGACGACGTGAAGTGGTCGCTCGCGTTCGGCGAGTACGAGGAGTCGATCTTCTACTCGCTGCGGACGAGCGACCGCCGCATGAACGCGGGGCGGCTCATCCGCGAGGTCGTCGAGGCGAAGGGCGGCTCCGCCGGCGGGCACGGCACCATGGCGGGCGCGCGCATCAGCGTGCGCGGGCTCTCGGCGGCCGCGCGCAGGCGCCTCCGCGACGACCTCGTGCGCTCGTTCCTCGACGCGTTCGGGGTGAAGGCGCGCAAGGGCAAGAAGCTCGTCTGATCTACCTCGACCACAACGCCATCACGCCCGTCCGCCCCGAGGCGAAGGCGGCGGTCGCGACCGCGCTCGAGGTCTTCGGGAACCCGTCGTCGGTGCACCAGGCGGGGCGGGCCGCGCGCGACCTCCTCGACCGGGCCCGCGCGCAGGTCGCGGCGGCGCTCGGCGCCGCGCCGAAGGACGTGGTGTTCACCTCGGGCGCCACGGAGGGGGCGGCGCTCGCCGTCCGCGGCCTGCTCGCCGCGGCGCCCGCGGGGCGGCGCCGGCTCGTCGTGACCGCGGTCGAGCACCCGTGCGTCCTGTCCCTGGCGCGGACGCTCGAGAAGGCGGGCACGCCGCTGACCGTCGTGCCGGTGGATCGGCGCGGGCTCGTCGATCCCGCCGCGTTCCGCGCCGCGCTCGGCCCCGACGTCGCGCTCGCCGCCGCGATGCGCGCGAACAACGAGACCGGCGTCCTGCTGCCCGTCCCCGAGCTCGCCGCCGCCGCCCACGACGCCGGCGCGCCGATCCTCTGCGACGCGGTGCAGGCGGTCGGGAAGATCGAGGTCGACGTGCGCACGCTCGGGGCGGACCTCGTGCTGCTCACCGGCCAGAAGCTCGGCGGCCCGCGGGGCGCCGGCGCCCTGTGGATCTCGCCCGGCCTCCGGCTCGCGCCCCTCTTCGGAGGCGAGCAGGAGCGGGGCCGGCGCGCCGGCACGGAGAACCTGCCCGGCATCGCCGGCCTGGGCGCGGCCATCGAGGCTGCCGTCGCGCGGCGGCCGGTCGACGAGGAGCGGATCGGCGCGCTGCGGGACCGGCTCGAGGCGGGGCTCCTCGCGGCGGTGCCGCGCGCGCGGGTGAACGGCGCGGGCGCGCCGCGGCTGCCGTGGACCTCCTCGATGCTCTTCGAGGGTTGCGACGCCGAGACCCTCCTCATGGCGATGGACCTCGACGGCGTCTGCGCGAGCGCGGGGTCGGCGTGCCACTCCGGGTCGACGAGCCCGTCGGGAGTGCTCCTCGCCATGGGCCTCTCGGAGCTGGAGGCGCGGTCGACGATCCGGTTCTCCGTCGGGTGGACCACGACGCCCGCGGAGATCGAGGAGGCGCTGGCCATCGTGCCGCCGCTCGTCGAGCGCGTGCGGCGCGAGGTGCGCATGTCGTAGCCGGTGAGGAGCGGCCGGGCACATTTCGCTTCGCGAAAAGTGCCTCGGCCGGATGTCGAATTCCGGCTAGCCGAACAGCCCCCGCACGACGGCAGCGATGGCGAGCGGCGTCCCGATGGACGGGTCGTACCGCGTCGCGATCTCCGCCGCGAACGCCGCCGCGCCCGGGTAGCGATCGAGGGGCTGCGCGGAGAGGCAGCGCAGCACCATCACGTCGAGCTCGAACGTGACCTCCGGGCGGAGCTCCGACGGCGCGCGTAGCTTGCTCGCCAGGATGCGCTGCCCCACGGCGTTCACGTCGTCCCCCGGGAAGGCGTGGGCGTTCGTGAGGAGCTCGAAGAACACCGCGCCGAGCGCGAAGAGGTCCGTCTGCGGGGTGGGCCGCTCCCCGCGGATCTGCTCGGGCGCGAGGTAGTGGATCTTGCCGAACGCGGCCGCCCCCGCCCCGCGCGCCGCGCCCGGCGTGAGCGCCACGCCGAAGTCGCCGAGCTTGATCTCGCCGAGCCGCGAGATGAACACGTTCGACGGCGAGACGTCGCAGTGCACGATGCCGAGCGGACGGCCCGCCGCGTCCACGCCGGAGTGCGCGTGCGCGAGCGCCTCCGCGAGCACGTGCGCCAGGTACGCCGCGAAGTCCATGGGGAGCAGGATCGACCGCGCCGCGCACTGCGCGAGGACCTGGCGCAGGTTCTTGCCGTCCACGTAGTCCATCACGATGAACGGCGTGCCCCCCGCGACGCCGGTGTCGAGCACCTCCACGATGTTCGGGTGCCGCAACCGCCGCGTCACCTCCGCCTCCTGCTCGAAGAGCGCGACGTAGGCGGGATCGCGGGCGAGCGACGGGAGGAGCCGCTTCAGCGCGACCTGCCGGCCCACGCGCGGGCCGTCGAGCGCGACCGCGCGGTACACCTCGGCCATGCCGCCCTTCCCGATGAGCGCGTCGATGCGGTAGCCGGCGAAGGCCCTGGACGTCGTCATCGCGGGGTCACATCTTCGCCTTCACGAGCGCGCGGTACGCGGGCTCGGCGCGCAGGCTCTCGAGGTCCGGATCGCCGTCGATGCCCCCCGCGGTCGCGTAGCCGTTCAGCGCCGCGATCTGGAGGTAGCGCAGCGCGAGATCCTTCCTCCCGCCGAGCGCGTAGGCGCAGGCCATGTTGTAGTAGGCGTCCCCGAAGTCGGCGTCGACGCCGAGCGCCCTCTTGTACCAATCGAGCGCGCGCGGGAGGTCGTTCCGCATCCGGTAGGTGACGCCGACGCCGTTGTACGCCTCGGGGATGGACGCGTCGATCGCGATGGCGTCGAGGAACCGCTGCCGGGCCCGCTCGAAGCTCCCCTCCGAGAGCCAGCGCGCGCCGTCGCGGAGGAGCGCGCGCGCCTTCTCGCGCCGGGTGGCGGGCCTCGCGCGGGCAGGCCCGCCGCCGGCGGGCGCGCGGGCGAACGCCACGCCGCCGCGCTTGCCGACGGGCGCGCGGCAGCCCTCCGCCCGCACGTGGACCGCACCCGAGAGCGCGCGCTCGCCGACGAGGAGGACGGCCGGCGCCCACTCCTCGCGCGCGCGGCACGCGCTGCCGGACAGGCACACGCGCAGCTCCCCGGCGAGCGAGTCGTCGAGGAGCGTCGCGCGGAGCACCTCCTCGCCCGCCGCGAAGCCGCACGCGCGCGAGCGCGCGACGAGGACGCCGCGGTACGACGCGCCGTCGCCGACGAGCCGCACGCGGCCGAGCGGCGAGTCGTACAGACCGTGAACCGGGGGCGCGGCGTCCGCGGCGCTCGCGGGCGCGGCTGGCGTGGAGAGGAGCGCACAGAGCGCCCAACCGAGGGCCCGCATGAGGGGATTCTACCCGCTCGAAACCTCCTTCCCGCTTGACACCCTCGATCCGGAGTTCTACGATCTCATTGTCGAAACTCCGCGTGATTTCGCGGTGTTACTGTTCTTTTTCAGGCTGCCGTCTTGCCCCCTGCCGGGTTCGTGATTGGGCCCCGAGTCGTTTGGGCCGACTTTGTCCCAAGCGGAGCGCCCGCCCACGTCCATGAGCAAGCTCCCACGCTGCGAGGGAGAAGCCTACGGACTCTGGTGTACCGGGTGCCCCACCTGTAGAAATACAGGTCCAAGCAACCGGGCCACACGGCTCACGCGGGGGGCTTTTTTCTCGTGCGCTCCGCGAGGCGGCCCCGCGCCGGAGAGCGCTTGAGCGACGGGTCGACGAGCGCGGCCGAGGCGAAGAAGGCGCTCCGATCGAAGCTCCTCGCGGCGCGCGCCCGCATCCCCCCCGAAGCCCGCGGCGAGAAGTCGCGCGCCATCGCCGACCGCCTGGAAGCGCTCGCGCAGTTCCGCGACGCGCGCGTCGTCGCGCTCTACGCGCCGCTCGGCACCGAGGTGGATGCGCTCGAGATCGCGCGCCGCGCGGCCGCCCGCGGCGCGACGGTGGTGTATCCGCGCGCCACGGCGGGCGAGCGGCGCCTCGCGTTCGCGCGGTGCGCGCCGTCGGAGCTCGTGCGCGGCCCGTTCGGCGCCGGCGAGCCGCCCGCGGCGTCGCCGGAGGTTGCGCCCGGCGACGTCGGCTGCGTGGTGGTACCGGGCGTCGGGTTCTCGGAGGACGGCCACCGCCTCGGCCGCGGCGGCGGCCACTACGACGCGACGCTCGAGGCCGTCCCCGGCGCGGCACGCATCGGCGTCGCGTTCGACGCCCAGGTGGTGCCGGCGCTTCCGCGCGAGCCGCACGACGCACCGCTCGACGCGCTCGTGACCGAGTCGAGGACGCTCGCCTTCCCGCGCGATTCTCGCTGACGGCCGGCGGCCGCGCGGGCTATACCTCTCGCGCCTTGAAGCTCCTCTTCCTCGGAGACGTGTTCGGGAAGCCCGGCCGCCAGGCGGTCCAGCGGCTCGTGCCGAAGCTCATCGCGAAGGAGGGGATCGATCTCGTCGTCGCGAACGCGGAGAACGTCGCCTCCGGCGCGGGCGTGACGCCCGACGCCGCCGAGGAGCTCCTCGCGGCGGAGGTGGACCTCCTCACGAGCGGCAATCACATCTGGTCGAAGCGCGAGATCGTGGCCTATCTCGAGCGGCCGGGCTCGCGCCTGCTGCGCCCCGCGAACTACCCGCCGGGCACGCCCGGGCGCGGCCGCGCCGTCGTGTCCACGCCGGACGGGCGCAAGCTCGGGGTGGTCAACCTCGAAGGGCGCGTCTTCATGCGCCCGCTCGAGGATCCGTTCCGCACGGCGGTCGCCGAGGTCGAGGCGCTCCGGGCCGAGGGCGCGAAGGCCATCCTCGTCGACATGCACTGCGAGGCGACGAGCGAGAAGAACGCCATGGGCTGGTTCCTCGACGGCAAGGTCTCCGCCGTGCTCGGCACGCACACCCACGTGCAGACCGCGGACGCGCGCGTCCTGCCCGGCGGCACCGCCTACGTGACCGACGTCGGCATGTGCGGCCCGTGGGACTCGATCATCGGCGTGAAGAAGGAGCTCGTCATCGAGCGCTTCCTCACCGGCCGCCCCGTGTCGTTCGAGCCCGGGAAGCGCGACGTGTGGCTCCAGGGCGCGATCGTCGACATCGACGAGGGGAGCGGGCTGGCGCGGTCGATCAGTCGCGTGCAGGAGAAGCTGCCGGAGTAGCTTCACTCCGCGATCAGCAGCGCGTGGTTCCGCTTCCCCTTCTGCAGCATCACGTACGTCCCGTGGAGCAGGTCGCCCGCGCCGAGCGTCCGCTCCGGCGCGTCGATCGGCTCCCCGTTCACGAGG
>DASSQM010000456.1:0-5409 GCA_035702465.1 Anaeromyxobacter sp.
CATCTACTCCGAGTGGACGACGCTCGACGCGTCGGGCATGGGGCACTCCAGCCGGGCCGGCGTGACCCACGGCGTCGGGGCGACGGGGCTCAACGCGAGCTGCGGGCGCTGCCACGTCGCGCAGGGCTACACGCTCTACGCCGGCGTCCTCGCGCAGGGCAGGGTGGCGCTCAACTCGCTCCCCCCGACGACCCTCGCCACGGTGACCTCCGCGAACGCGGAGCCCGTCACGTGCGTGGCGTGCCACGATCCGCACGACGCGACGAACCCGAACCAGCTGCGGTTCTACGGCGACACCCCGAACCTCCCCTCTGGCTTCGCCGGGGCCGGCATGGGCAAGGGGGCGCTCTGCCTCACGTGCCACAACAGCCGCAACGGCGCGCAGACCGGGAGCGACGCGCTCACCTGGCTCCACGAGGACGGCGAGCCCTACAACGCCGGGAACCCGACCGGCTACAGCGCGCCGCACCAGGCGGCGCAGGGCGACGTCTTCACCGGCCACAACGCGTACTTCCTCGGCGCGAGCCTGCCGATGCTCTCGAAGCACGCCTCCGTGCAGGACACCTGCGTCGGCTGCCACATGACGCTCCAGCCGAAGGGATACCTGTCGCACGGGGCTCCGAAGGCGAGCGGGCACCTGTTCCGCATCGAGGAGAGCGACGTGCCGGCGCTGTGCGCGAAGTGCCACGGGCAGAACGTCGACGGCGCCGGCATCCAGGCGCAGGTCGAGGCGCAGCTCACGGCGCTCGCGAGCGCGATGGGGAACGCGGTGAAGGCGAAGGTGAACGCGTTCCCTGGCGGGCTGGTCCGCGTGCGCGCCTGGGACCCGGCGACCGACTTCTATTCCAGCACGTCGGCGTCGAACGTCGTGCTCGACGTGGTGGGGAACCCCGTCACCTCCGTCGACGTCCTCGAGATCCACGGGCAGATCGGCTTCGTCCTCCACTTCGCGACGCCGATCACGGTGCCATTCGTCACCGGGAGCGGTGCGCCCGCGCCCATCAAGTCGCTGACGAGCTTCGGCGTGCAGATGGGCGCGATCAAGGACAACCAGGCGACGCCCGTCGCGCTCTACGCCCTGTCCGGCAACCTGGTCCGCGCCGGCTGGAACTACTTCCTCGTGGAGGCCGACCAGAGCAAGGGGCTGCACAACCCGAGCTTCGTCAGCGCGATCCTGAACACGACGCTTCGCAAGGATCTGTCGAACTGAGCCGGGCCGGCGGGCGGCTGGCGGCGACCCCGCCCGGTGCGGGACAATCCCCGCTCCGATGGCGGCCGCAGACGCCGAGAGAGGCGCGGTCGAGGAGGCGCTCCCGGAGCGCCTCCTCGTCTCCGTTCTCGCGATCGGCGCCGTCGCGGTGCCGTACCTCCTGCGCGGCCTCGACGACTCGCGGCTCACGAGCTGGAGCTGGGTCTTCGGCGCGAGGAGCCCCGCGCCGCTCCTCGCGCTCGCCGCCGCCGCCGCGCTCGCTGCGCACGCCGTCGCGCGGGCGCTGCCGGCCCGCCGGCCCGAGCTCGTCCTGTTCCTGTGCGCGTACGGCGCGGGCGCGTGCTTCTGGGGCGAGCCCGAGCCCATCGTCGACGCCGCGCGGTACTTCGTGCAGGCGAAGCACCTCGAGCTGTACGGGCCGCTCTACTTCCTGCGGGAGTGGGGGAGGGCGATCCCGGCGTGGACCGACCTCCCGCTCGTGCCGTTCCTCCACGGCGTCGTGCTGCGGCTCTCCGGCGAGTCGCGCCTCGCGCTGGAGGCGTTCTCGACGCTGCTCTTCGCCGCCACCGCCGTCCTCGCGAGCCGGATCGCACGGGCGCTCTGGGACGACGAGGAGGCGGGCTTCGCCGCCGGCGCGCTCCTGCTCGCGATGCCGTACCTGCTCACGCAGGTGCCGCTCGCGCTCGTCGACGTCCCCACGATGTTCTTCCTCGCGCTGGCGGTGCACGCCACGCTGGCCGCGGTCCGCGGCGGCGGGACGCGGCGCGTCCTCCTCGCGGGGGCCGCCGCGTTCCTCGCGCTCGCGTCGAAGTACTCCGCGTGGCTGCTGCTCGGTGGCCTGCCGCTGGCAGCGCTCGCGGCGCCGCGAGGGCGCCGCCGCCGCGCGCTCGCCAGCGTGGCCGCCGTCGCGGCGGTCGCGGCCGCGCTCGTCCTCGCCGCCGCGCTCCCGCGCCTCGACGTCGTCGCGAGGCAGGCCTCGCTCCTCCTCGGCTACCAGGCGCCGGGGCTGCGGCGCTGGGGCGAGAGCTTCCTCTCCACCTTCGTGTTCCAGGTCCACCCGTTCGTCGGCGCCGCCGCGATCGCGTCGGCGTGGATCGCGCTCCGGCGCCGCGACGCGCGCTGGCTCGTCGCCGCCTGGCCGGTGCTGCTCCTCCTCGCGCTCGGCGTCCGCCGGATCCGCTACCTCGTCCCGGCGTTCCCGATGCTCGCGGTGCTCGCCGCGTACGGCCTGCAGGCGCTCCGCTCCCGCGAGGCGCGTCGCGTCGCCGTCGCGTGCGCGGTGCTGTCGTCGCTCGCCGTGGGCCTCCACGGGTACCTGCCGTTCCTCCGCGGGACGAGCGCCGCGAACCTGAAGGACGCGGGCGCGCACCTCGACCGCGTCCGCGCGGACGGCGTCGAGGTCTTGACCGCGTACGCGGGAGACCCGGAGGTGAACCCCGCCGTCTCGGTGCCGATCCTGGACCTCTTCACCGCGAAGCCGCTCACCTACCGGGACGAAGGGACTCCGCGCCCGCAGGGCCCGCGCGCGGAGACGTCCGCGCTCCGCTTCACGTGGGAGCTCCCGGTCGCGCCGTTCTATGCGCCGCGCGGGGCGGAGCTCGAGCCCGTGGTCGCGGTGATCTCCGACGGCGCGCCGTTGCCGGCGCGCGTCCTGGAGCGGCTCCGCGGGTACGTGCTCGACCGCGCGTTCACGGCGGGCGACGACCCGTTCCAGCACGCGACGCACGTCCACGTCTTCGTCAGATCCGCACCCATCGCCGGCGCAGGAGCGGGTGGAGGATGACGCCCGCGAGGAACGCCGCGCCCATGTTCCAGGTGGCGAGCCCCGCCACCACGACCGCGACGTAGACGTCCTCCTTCTCGCGGCCGAGGTCGCGCGCCGCGAGGGCCAGCTCCGCCCCGGCGAAGAACAGGATGACGCCGAGCACGGCCTTCGGGAACAGGCGGAAGAGGAGCTCCACGGACCCGCCGAAGAAGAGGCCCAGCGCGGCGAGGAGCACGCCCAGGATGACGAGCGCGCCTCCGGTGCGGGCGCCGAACCGCACGTGGCCGGCCATGCCGCCCGCGCCGTGGCAGAGCGGGATCCCGCCGAGCGGCGCCGCGGCGAGGTTGATGAGCCCCTGCGAGATCGCGAGCGCGCGGTCCGTCACCGGGCGGTGCGGGAAGAGCGCGTTGTTCTCCGCGCGCACCGCGAGGATGGCGTTCCCGAGGGTGAGCGGGAGCTGCGGGATGGCGAGGACGATGGCGCCCTGCGCGAGCTCGCTCCACCCGAGCCGGCCGAGCGCCAGCTCCGGCAGGCGGAGCGCGGGGCGGACCCCGAGGACCGCGCGCGCCTGCACCGGGTCGAGGAGGCACGTCGCCGCCGCCCCGAGCAGGAGCAGCGCGAACATGGGCGGGATCCTCGGGCGCGCGAGCAGCGCGAACGTGAGGGCGAGCCCGAGGGCGCCGAGCCACGGCGCCGTCCACATGAGCGCGGCGCCCTCTGCGATGAAGCGGAGCCCGAGCCCGACCACGATCCCGCGGAGCACCGGCTTCGCCGCGAGGCGCGTGACGAGCCCCACCGCGCCCGTGGCGCCCGCCACGAGCCAGAACAGCCCGGTGAAGAGCCCGGCGGCGCAGATCGCGCCCGCGCCGACGGCGCCGCCGGACGCGATCGCGGCGCCGCCGATGACCTTCATCGGCTGGACCGGGATCGGCGTCCGGTAGTAGAGCCCCGCCGCGACCTGCGCCAGCCCGAGCGTGAGCAGGATCCCCGCCGCGTCGACCTTCGCCACCGCGACGTAGCCGACGACGAACGGGACGAGCGTGCCCAGATCGCCGAACGCGCCGGCGAGCTCGCGCAGGTCGTAGACGTTGGCCGCCGCGGCGCCCTCGCGCGCGGCGGCCTCCCTTCCCACCTTCGCCGCGGGAAGCGGCGGCACGCGGCGCCCCTGCGGCTCAGCCCGCCATGGCGCGCGGCGTGGACGACGCCGGCTTCAGCTCGGCCTTCGCCTCGATGCGCATGCCGTAGAACGACCGGCGAACGAAGACGAGCGCCACAGCCAGGAACACCACGAACAGCGCGGCGCGCAGCCCGGCGGAGAGCTCGATGGCGAGCTCCACGGCGAGGAGCCCGAACAGCGTCGTGAACTTGATGATGGGGTTCAGGGCCACGGACGAGGTGTCCTTGAACGGATCGCCCACGGTGTCGCCGACGACGCACGCGGCGTGCAGCTCGGTCCCCTTCGCCTTCAGCTCGACCTCGACGACCTTCTTCGCGTTGTCCCAGGCGCCGCCCGCGTCGGCCATGAAGATGGCCTGGTAGAGCCCGAAGACCGCGATGGAGACGAGGTAGCCGATGAAGAAGAACTCCTGCACGAACGCGAAGGCGAGCGTCGCGAAGAACACCGTGAGGAAGATGTTGAACATGCCCTTCTGCGCGTACTGCGTGCAGATGGCGACGACGCGCTTCGAGTCCTCGACGGAGGCCTTCTCCACGCCCTCGAGGCGGATGTTGTTCTTGATGAACTCGACCGCGCGGTAGGCGCCCGTCGACACCGCCTGCGTCGCGGCTCCGGTGAACCAGTAGATGACCGCGCCGCCGGTGATGATGCCGAGCAGGAAGGGCGGGTGGAGGAGCGAGAGGTTCTCCATCCCGGACGTGAGGCCGCGGGTGAGCAGCATGATGATCGAGAAGATCATGGTGGTCGCGCCCACCACCGCCGTGCCGATGAGCACCGGCTTCGACGACGCCTTGAAGGTGTTCCCCGCGGCGTCGTTCTCCTCCAGGAAGTCCTTGGCGCGGTCGAAGTTCACTTCGAACCCGAACTGCTTCTTCACCTCCTGCTTCACGTTCGGGACGTTCTCGATGAGCGAGAGCTCGTACACGGACTGCGCGTTGTCCGTGACGGGCCCGTACGAGTCGACGGCGATGGTGACCGGGCCCATGCCCAGGAAGCCGAACGCCACGAGGCCGAAGGCGAAGACCGCCGGGGCCAGCATCAGGGCGCCGAGGCCGAGGGTGGACACGAAGTACGCCACCGACATGAGCCCGACGATGACCATGCCCAGCCAGAAGGCGCTGAAGTTCCCGGCGATGAAGCCGGAGAGGATGTTGAGCGAGGCCCCGCCCTCGCGCGAGGCGATGACGATCTCCTTCACGTGGGCGGACTGCGTCGAGGTGAAGACCTTGACCACCTCGGGGATGATCGCGCCCGCGA
>DASSQM010000457.1:0-8741 GCA_035702465.1 Anaeromyxobacter sp.
TCGAGCCGGCGGTGTCGCCGAAGACCTTGAGTGCGTAGAGCAGCGCGTTCGGCGCGGCGCCCGGGCCGATGCGGAAGGTGCTCGGCGGGAAGGACTGATCGTAGCTCCCGGTGTACGTCGTCCCGTTCGCGAGCACGCCGAACCCGGCGATCGTGCCGGCGACGTGCGAGCCGTGGCCGGAGTGATCGATCGGGTTCGCGTCGGGCTGCGGCGTGATCTTCCGCGTCTCCGTCGAGGCGGCGTCGTAGATGGGGCCGGCGAAGTCGAACCCGCCGACCACCTTCGCCGTCGGGAACACGCCGGTCGCGACGTTCGGGTCCACCGCCTGGAACGCCGCGACCGTCCCGGGGCCGCCGAAGTTCGCGTGCGTGTAGTCGATGCCGGTGTCGATGACGCCGACGCGGATGCCCTCGCCGTGCACGGGCAGGCCGAGGTTCGTCCACAGGGCGGGCACGTTGACGAACGGGATCGTCCGCGCGTTGTCGAGCACCTTCGGCGTGACGATGTGCACCGCCTTCACGCCCGGGAGCGACTGGAGCCGCGCGAGCTGCTGGCGCGGCACCTGGTAGAGGATGCCGTTGTAGACGCGCTGCAGCCGGTAGATCTCGGTGAGGCCGGGCAGCTTCGCCGCCGCGAGCGCTCCCGAGAAGGAGGCCTGCTGCGCAGCCACGGCGGAGAGCTGGCTCACGGCGGAGGCGGTGGCGGTCCTCGCGCCGGCAGCGCGGCCGAGCGCCTGCGCGTACTGCGCCGCCGTCGGCGCCGCCGTCAGCTCGACGAGCGCGTAGACCGGCCCGCTCGCGGAGCGCAGGGCGCCGCCAGCGGCCGCGGGAAGGCCCGGGCGCGCGGCCAGGGCGGTTCCCGTGGTGAGCAATGCGATGCAGCCCGCGAGGACGAACATCCGCCCCGCGGCCGAGAAGAAGCGCTTCGTCATGGTGGGAAGCCTCCGGAGGTGGGAAGGCTGCGACGGTCCGCCCGCCCGGACGTGCCGGGCACGGCGGGCAGGCTGCCTGGGTACCACGCAGCCACAGGGGAGTCACCCGGTAGCGGGGACCCACCTCGCGCTGCTTCGAAGCCGGGAACGCTGGCCTCTTGCCGTCGTGGAGCGGGCTTGCGAACGGACCCGCGCCGACCGTCGATACCGCCGGACCCCAATCGGGATCTCGAGCGCCGGCCGCTGGCGTCCCGGCTCCCCGGGACGCAAGGCCGCCCCGACGACGACGGCCCCGCCTCCGCGCCGGAGACGGGGCCGCCGTGAGACCGTGTGGGCGCGCTACGGGACGAGCACGCGCGCGGACAGGGAGAGGGTCGTCATCACGACCGGCGCCGCGGCCGCGGCCTCGTTGCCGCGCTCGATTTCCGGTCGCGTGCCGCGGCGATGTCGCTCGCGGACTGCTGCATCTCGGACGCGACCTCGATCTCCTCCCGGATGGCGCGGCGGGTCTGCGTGTCGAACTGATCCACCGTCGCCCGCCGCGCGGTCTCCGCGGCGGAGCGACCGGCCTCGCTCTGGCGCCGCAGGCTCTCCACCACGACGAGCACGGCGTCGCGGTGTCGGCGCGCGTCCTCCGCGGCGTGTCGCGCCTCCTCCGCGCTCTTCCTGGCGTCCTCCGCGCTCTGGCGCGAGCTCTCCGCCAGCGCGCGGAGCGACTCCGCATGCTGGCGGTCGCCCTCCGCGAACTCCCGCGCGCGCTCGGCGGCGGCGCGGCGGTCCTCCGCGGACTGGCGGCGCTCCTCTGCGGACTCGCGGTGCGACCTGCGCCGTTCCTGGCCGCCTTCCAGGGTGGCGTCCCGAGCCGCCGCGGCAACTCGACGGTGGGGCGCGGGCTTTCGTCGCGTCATGACACCGGCCTCAGAACGGATGCACGAACAGCCCGCTGCGCAGCTTCGGCTCGAACCACGTGCTCTTCGGGGGCATGAGCTTGCCGGCGTCGGAGACGGAGAGGAGCTGCTCGACGCGCGTCGGATGGAGGTACAGCCCGAGCGACCATCCCTCCTCGCGCACGCGGCGCTCGAGCTCCTCGTGGCCGCGGATGCCGCCGACGAAGTCCACGTCCTTCGACGTCCGCGGATCGGCGATGCCGAAGATGCGCGAGAGGAGCTGGTCCTGCACGAGGGAGCAGTCGAGCGACGCGACGGGGTCCGCGGCGTCGAACGACGCGGCGCGAAACCGCCCGCGCCACCAGCGGCCCCCCACGAAGGCGCCGACGGAGAGCGGCTGATCGGGGCAGGGATCCTTCGCGGGCTCGAGGTCGAGGACCTTGCGCAGCTCGGCGAGGAGCGCGTCCGGCGCGCGCGCGCGCGGATCGCGCACGAGGCGGTTGTACGCGAGGATCTGCACCTGGTCGTCGGGGAACACCACCGCGAGGAACCGCTCGTGGTCTCCCGGGGTGCCCTTCCGCTTCGCGTGCACGCGCGACGCTGCGGCGGAGCGGTGGTGCCCGTCCGCCACGTAGAGCGCGGGCACCGCGCGGAACGCCGACTCGATGCGCGCGCCGGCGTCCGGCGGCACGACCCAGAGCTGGTGCGCGACGCCGTCGGGCGTGACGAGGTCGTATTCCGGCTTCCCGCGCTTCACGTCCTCGACGAGGCGATCGATCTCGGGGACTGCGCGGTAGGTGAGAAAGACCGGCTCGTCGTGGGCCGAGAGCGTGTCGATGTGACGGACGCGGTCGTCCTCCTTGTCGGGCCGCGTCCGCTCGTGCTTCTTGATGGCGTCGCCGTCGTACTCGCGGACCGACGCGCAGCCGACGATGCCGTTCTGCCGGTGCGCGCCCATCCGCTGCGCGTACACGTACAGCCTCGGGTCCGCGTCCTCGAGGAGCACGCGGCGGCGCCGGAGCTCGGCGAGGTTCTCCGCGCCCTTCGCGTATACGGCGTCCGCGTGCTCGTCCGTACCCGGGGGGAGGTCGATCTCCGGCCGGGAGACGCGCAGGAAGCTGTCGGGGTTCCCCTTCGCGAGCTCGCGCGCCTCCTTCGTCGACACGACGTCGTACGGAGGCGACGCGACGCGGGTCGCCAGCGCGGCGGGGGGACGGAGGGCGCGGAACGGAGCGAGGGTGGCCATGGGCGGGATGATACGGACCCGCCGGCCGCCGCGCCGCTCCGATCATTCGTTCGGCGATCGGGAGCGGCTAGCCCCAGAGCTTGTCGTCGCGCTGCTTGAGGACGCTCCCGCAGATCGAGCAGATCCGGATGCGTCCCCCGGTCGAGGCGGCGCGGCCGTCGGCGTAGGCGTGCTCGCATCCTTCGAGCAGCCGCGCCTCCTGCTCGCGCAGGGCCGCGAGATCGGTCTCCAGCTTCACGATGTCGGCCCGCAGCTCCTCGCGGCGGATCAGGCGTTCGCTTTGGGTCACGCGGCTCCTCCTTTCTCTCCCGGGAGAGTGCTACAGAATACACGGGAACGTGGGTGGATGTCTCCCCGGCGCGGGGCTGTCCACCCGCCGGGGCCCTCGACCGTGGTAGAACACCGCGCCCCTGCGCCGCAACCGCATGCGAACGAGCGCCCTCTTCCTCCTTCTCGCCGGGTGCGCCCTCGCCGCGCCGCGGCGAGCCGCCGCGGGCGCGGCGGGAACGCAGCTCTCCGCGGAGGAGAAGGCGTTCTGCGAGTCCGAGCTCGACGTCGTCGAGCGCCGCGCGCGCATCTTCCGGGCGCAGGGCCTCGGCCCGCGCGAGATCGCGAAGAGGAACGAGATCGAGCAGCGCGCGCTCGACGAGTGCCACGAGCGCTTCCGCGAGAGGCAGCGCAGGATGCGCGAAGATCGCGAGGACCAGGAGGAGGCGGCGAGGCGCGCCGGCCCGAACGCGACCGAGCTGGAGCGCGAGCGGGCGTGGCGCGAGCTCCGCCGCGAGCGGCTCGCCTCCCGGAACCCCGCCCAGCTCGATGCCGACGAGCGCGCCGAGCTCGCGGCGGGGACGCAGGACGAGGTGGCGACCACGCACGGCGCGCTCGACGCGGCGCACGCGCGGGACGCCGCGTTCATGCGCTCGGTGCACAGCGCGCTCGCGTGCTACCACCAGGATCGCAGGGACGACCTCCAGGCGCAGCTCGCGTCGGAGGAGGCCCTCGTGAAGCTCGGCACGGGCGACCGCCAGAAGGTGTACCGGCTCCGGTCGGCGCTGCGCGAGAGCGACGACGTCCTCGCGCGCAGCCGCGAGGCCGCGCGGACGCTGCCCGGTGGGCTCGAGCGCTGCGCGAACCGCACCATCGCCGTCGTGGCGCACTGCATGGCGCTCCGGTTCGAGAGCGGCCACGGAGAGCCCGCGTGCGAGTCGGAGGAGATCCAGCAGTACCTGCGGCTCGTGAAGTAGCCTCGCGCCGGCCGCGGGCGGGCGAGCGGGCGCCGGGCCCCGGCGCAAGAACTGCGGCAGCCGGTCGCACCCGCGCGTCCGATGCGCAGCGCGCGGGGAGCACGGCGCCTCCTCCCGCCATCTTTTCCTGGAAAACGCTCGTTCCACGGGGGCTTGCTCGCAGGGCGGCATGCGCGTTGCTTCGGGGCCGGCGCGATGGACACGACCAGGATCCCAGCGCTGGCAACCGCCTGCGCGCTCGCCCTCCTCGCCGCTGCGTGCGATTCGGCGCGGCCGATCTCCGGATCGGGCAGCGCCGCGTCCGTGTGCACCGTCTGTCACGGCGACGCCGCGCGGCTCGAGGACGATCCGCTCGTCCGCGCCGCCCCGCCCGCGAGCCCGAGCGGCCGCGGCGGCGGCGCCCACCTCGTGCACCTGCGGGGCACGGCGCTGCGCGGCCCCCTCGCGTGCGCCGAGTGCCACGACGTGCCGACGGACGCCGGGCACACGAACGGCGTCGTCGAGCTCACCTTCCGCGGCCTCGCCCGCGCGGGCGGCGCGGCGCCGGCGTTCAAGGATCCCACCTGCTCGAGCGTGTACTGCCACGGCGCCACGCTCGCCGGCGGACCGGCCTCCACGCCGTCGTGGTTCGAGGCCGGTTCGGTGCACTGCGGGTCCTGCCACGGCGCGCCGCCGGCGAACCACGATCCGTCCTCGACGAACTGCAACGCGTGCCACCCGGGCACGGTGAAATCCGACGGCAGCATCGACGTCGCGAACGGGCTCCACATCAACGGCCGCGTCGACGTGAACGACGTGCACCCCGCCGGCTGGCGGAATCGCGAGCAGCACGGCTTCACGGTGAACGCGACCGGCCTGGCGAGCTGCCAGGGCTGCCACGGGCAGGACCTGAACGGCGCCGCCGGGCCGTCGTGCAACCAGTGTCACGCGCAGAACGGCCAGGCCGGCTGGGCCACGAACTGCACCTTCTGCCACGGGGATCCCGGCAGCGGGCGCGCCTCGCCGCCCGTCGACACGCAGGGCCGCACCGACCCGTCGCTCGTCACGGTGGGCGTGCACGCCGCGCACGTGGGCACGACGATCACGACGCCGCTCGGCTGCGCGCAGTGCCACCCCACGCACCAGAGCGCGCTCGAGCCGAACCACATCGACGGGGACGGCCGCGCCGAGGTCGTGTTCGGCGCGCTCGCCCGCACCGGCGGCGCCGCCGCCGTCTACACGCGCCTCGGCCCGACGGACGCGACGTGCAGCTCCGTCTACTGCCACGGCGCGTTCTCCGGCGGCACGAGCTGGACGCCCTCCTGGACGTCGACGGCGCAGGCCACCTGCACCTCGTGCCACGGGGCGCCGCCGTCCACGGGCCGGCACGGCGATCACGGCGGGCTCGCCTGCGCCGAGTGCCACGGCCACGCGGGGTCGGGCCCGACGCACGTGAACGGGACCAAGGACGTGCCGTTCTCCTCGTCGGCGCCGGGCGCGGCGTGGTCGCCCGCCAGCGCGACCTGCGGAACGTTCTCTTGCCACGGAGAGTCGCACGGCTCGAGCCGGCAGTGGAGGTGACCGCTCGCAGGGGCTCCGGCCCGGCGAGCGGTCGTGTCGGTGATCCTGGGGATGCGACGACTTGCGCGGCGTCATCACTCGCGGGCGGAGGGTCGGGCAAACTCGCCATGTCGTCGGACCCTTACCCGCCGCAACGAGGTCATCGGCCGTGAGAACGATTCAACTTGCAGTGCTGGCGCTCGCAACCGTCGCCCTCGGCGTGGGGTGCGACTCCGCGCGGCCGCTGCCCGCCACCGCGTCGCAGACCACCGCCGAGCGCTGCGGGACCTGCCACGGGTTCCCGCCGCCTCCCGGCGTCGTCACGTCGGCGAGCGGCCACCCGCGGAGCGTCGCCTGCTCGCTGTGCCACTCCACCACGGTCGACGGGAACTACCAGCTCGTGCCCGGCGGCACGCACATGAACGGCAGGATCGACGTCACGACGCACCCGATCCCGTACATCGCGCAGCACACCGCGATCGCGCTCCAGGACCTCGACGCCTGCAAGACCTGCCATGGCTCGGACTTCTCGGGAGGACAGTCCGGGGTGTCGTGCACGCAGTGCCACCAGGACAGGCTCGGCTTCGCCGACTGGCAGACGAACTGCAGCTTCTGCCACGGGACGCGGACGCCGAACTGGTCCGACCAGTCGCCGCTCGCGCTCGCCGCCCCGCCGCGCGGGGCGCACGGCGAGACCTCGACCTCGCAGCCGCCCGTGGGCGCGCACCAGAAGCACGTCGGCAACGGCTCGGCGATCTCCGACGGGGTCGACTGCACCGCGTGCCACGCGGTCCCGACGGATCTCGCGCACGTGACCGGCGGCCCCGCGACGCTCACGTTCGGCCCGCTCGCCACGCAGGGCGGCGCGCTCGCGCCGAGCTACGCGTCCGGCTCGTGCGCGGCCACCTACTGCCACGGCGCCTCGCTCCAGGGCGGCGCGAACGTCGCGCCGTCGTGGACGGGCGCGGTCGCGTGCGGCGACTGCCACGGCTCGCCGCCCGCCACGGGCCGGCACCTCATCACCCCGGACCACGTCGGCAAGGAGTGCTCCGCCTGTCACGCGACGGTCGCCTCGAGCACTGTGGTGCCGGGCATCCTGAACACGGCCGACGCGAAGGCGCGCCACGTGGACGGCACGAAGGACGTCAGCATCCTCGTCGGCGGCGACTGGGATCCGGTGAACAAGACCTGCTCGAACGTCGCCTGCCACACGCTGCCGCCCTCGTTGCGGCACTGGTGAGCCGAACCGGGCGGCGGGCGCCTGAGCGCCCGCCGTTCCGCCCCCCTCACGCGCGCGTCGCTGCGCGACGGTCCCCCCGGCACCAAGGTTCCGGCGGAGGGGCTCGCCATGGCGAAGGAGCGCGGCGCGGGCGATCCGCGCAAGCAGGGGGACAAGCCGCCGTATCCGAAGCAGCAGCAGCCGACGCCCGGGTCGGAGCGGGAGATGCGCCCGCGCCCCGACTACGGCGAGAAGAGCTACGTCGGCCACGGCCGGCTGAAGGATCGCATCGCCCTCGTGACCGGCGCCGACAGCGGCATCGGCCGCGCCGTCGCGCTCGCCTTCGCGCGCGAGGGCGCGCACGTCGTCGTCTCGTACCTCGACGAGCACGAGGACGCCGAGGAGACGAAGCGCGTGGTCGAGGCGGCCGGGCGGAGCGCGCTCCTCGTGGCGGGCGATCTCGCCGAGGAGGCGCAGTGCGCGCGGGTCGTCCGGATGACGGTCGAGCGCTTCGGCCGGATCGACGTCCTCGTGAACAACGCCGCCTTCCAGGGCCGCCAGCTCGAGCGCTTCGAGGACCTCGACGCGGCCCGGATCGAGCGGACGTTCCGGACGAACGTCCTCGCGATGTTCCACACGGTCCGGCACGCGCTGCCGCACATGAAGGCGGGCGGCGTCGTCATCAACACCACGTCCATCCAGGCGTACCACCCGAACCCGCAGATCCTCGACTACGCCGTCACGAAGGGCGCCGTCCGCACGTTCACCCAGGGGCTCGCGAAGGAGCTCACGAAGCGCGGCATCCGCGTGAACGGCGTCGCGCCGGGACCGATCTGGACGCCGCTCATCCCGCAGTCGTTCGGCGAGGAGAAGGTCCAGAAGCACGGCGAGAGCGCGCCGCTCGAGCGCGCCGGGCAGCCGGCGGAGGTCGCGCCGGTGTACGTCTTCCTCGCGTCGGACGAGGCGACGTACGTCTCCGGCGAGATCGTGGGCGTGACCGGCGGGTCGCCGCTCGCGTAGGGCGCGCCCGCGGAGCGCGCGGTCCGTCCGGGGCGGTGGCCCGGGCCGCGCGCCGCGCGCAACCTTCTCCGGATGGAGAACCCGCGGCCGGATCGGCTCCCCGCGCTGACCGGCCTGCGGTTCGTGGCGGCGCTCGCCATCCTGCTCTTCCACTTCGGCGGGCCGCTCGTCGTCTGGGCGCCGGCGTGGGTCGAGCGGGCCCGCACGAACGGGTTCGCCTGGGTGGGGCTCTTCTACGTCCTGTCCGGGTTCGTGCTCGGCCGGGCCCATCCGGAGCCGATGGACGCGGCGGCGCGGCGTCGCTTCTTTGTCGCGCGCCTCGCCCGCCTCTACCCCGCCTACCTCGTCGCGTTCCTGCTCGCGGCGCCGTTCGTCCTCGAGCGCTGGTCCGCGGGGAGCTCCGCCGCCGTCGCGAAGGCCGCCGTGGTCGCGGCCGCTGCGCTCCTGCTCGTGCAGGCGTGGATCCCGCCCATCGCGCGCATCTGGAACGCGCCGGGCTGGTCCACGTCGGTCGTCGCGTCGTTCTACCTCGCCTTCCCGTACGTCGCGGCGCGGCTCGCGCGGCTCTCGCGGCGCGGGCTCTGGCTCGCGCTCGGCGGCGCGTGGGCGCTCTCGCTCTCGCTGCCGCTCCTGTGGCTCGCGCTCCGCCCGGACG
>DASSQM010000458.1:0-3379 GCA_035702465.1 Anaeromyxobacter sp.
TCCTCCTCGGCGCGGTCGCTCTGGCCGGGCTCGCGCTCCTGGGCGGGCCCGGCCGTGCCTTCGCGCAGACGCTCGAGGTCACGCCCATCCAGGTGGAGCTCACGAGCGCGACGCCGAACAACCTCGTCACGCTCCACAACGTGGGCAGCGAGCCGGTGCGGTACCAGGTGAGCGTGTTCGCCTGGCAGCAGAGCCCGCGCGGCGAGATGAAGCTGTCGAAGACGAAGGACGTCCTCTTCTTCCCGTCCCTGCTCACCATCGGCCCCGGCGAGAAGCGGAACCTGCGCATCGCCGCCGCCGCGCCGTTCGAGTCCGTGGAGAAGACGTACCGGATGTTCGTCGAGCAGCTCCCCGGCGCGCCCGATCCCGCGAAGACGTCCGTGCGCGTGCTCACGCGCGTCGGCATCCCCGTCTACCTCGAGCCGGGCGCCCCTGCCGCGACCGCGGAGGTCGACCCGCCGCTCGTCTCCGGTCGCCGCATCTCGTTCGTGCTGAGGAACACGGGGAACGTCCGCATCCGGCCCGACGCGGTCCGCCTGGTCGGGCGCGGGGAGAAGGGCGAGGCGGTGTTCGAGCAGCCGCTGCCGGCCTGGTACGTCCTCGCCGGCGGCGAGCGCACGTACGAGGCGGAGGCGCCGGCGGACGGGTGCGCGCGCGTCCGCGCCGTCTCGGTCGCGGTGGCGCTGCCGAGCGGGACCCTCGAGAAGCAGATCGCGACGGGCGGCGGAGCCTGTGGTCCATGAGCGGCGATCGCTGGCGCTGGCCTGGGCGCTGATCGCGCTCCTCCCCGCGCGCGCCCTGGGGGCGGCAGCCTCGTTCACGATGGCGGAGCTCTCCGCGGCGGACGGGGCGCCGAGCCCGGGCGCGCCCGTCGACCTCGTCCTGAACGGCGGAGCGCCCCGCCCGATCCACGCGCTGCTCCGGGGCGGCGACGCGCTCGTGCCGGTGGACGAGCTCGCGGCCGCGGGCCTGCGGAACTTCCTCGGGAGGCGCGAGCTCGTGGACGGCCGCGAGCACGTGTCGCTCGACTCCCTCGCGCCGACGGTGAAGTGGGACCTCGACGAGCGCGCGCTGGCGCTGCGGGTCACCGCGGGCGCGGACCTCCTCGGGACGGCGAGCCTCGACCTCCGGCCCGTGCGGCGGCCGCCGGGGCTCGAGATCCGCGGCGACGCCAGCGGGTTCCTCAACTACTCGGTGCAGATGCGGTCCGTCGACCGGCGCGCGTACGGCTTCGCCGAGGCGGGCGCGAGCGAGGGAGGGAGGCTCCTCCACTCGTCGGGCCAGGTCCTGCCGGATGGGCGGGCGGTGCGCGGCCTCTCGAGCCTCACCTTCGACGACGTCCCGGGCCTGCGGCGGCTCGTCGTGGGCGACGCGTTCGCGGGCTCCGGCGGCCTCGGCGGAGGCGTCCTCCTCGGCGGCCTCTCGCTCGTGCGCGAGTACGGGCTCGATCCGTACTTCGTGCGATCGCCCATGCCGCGCCTCTCCGGCTTCACCTCCACGCCCGCCACGCTCGACGTCTACGTGAACGGCGTCCTCACGCGTCAGGTCCCGCTCGCCGCGGGCGGCTACGACGTCACCAACCTGCCGGTCACGACCGGCGCGGGCAACGTGCAGACCGTGCTCCGGGACGCCTTCGGACGGACCGAGGTCCTGAACTGGCAGTACTATTACACGTCCGGCCTGCTCGCGCGCGGCCTCACCGACTACGGCTACGCGATCGGCTTCCGGCGGCTCTCGTACGGGCGTGCGAGCTTCGACTACGGGAGCGCCGTCGCGATGGGGCGCCACCGCGTGGGCGTGTCGGACTCGCTCACCGTCGGCGGCCGGCTCGACGCGGCGCAGGACCTCGTCTCCGGCGGGCCCTCGGCGACCATCGGCCTCCCCTTCGGCACGCTCGATCTCGAGGCCGCCGCGAGCGCGCAGCATCGCGTCGGCGGCGCCGCCGCGTCCGCGGGCTACAGCTTCGTCTCGCGCCGGCTCAGCGGCGGCGCGCTCGTGCGCTGGATGAGCGGCGGGTACGCGCACGCGGGGCAGCGCACGGCCGACGACCGGGCGCGCCTCCAGTCGAGCGTGTTCGCCGGCGCGCCGCTCGGGTCGCGCCTCACCACCGGCGTGAGCTGGACGCGCTCCGATCTGCGCGACGCGGGCATCTCCGACACCGTGTCGGTCCGCGCCGACGTGGTCCTCGCACGCGGCCTCACCCTCGGCGTCTCGACGAGCCGCACCGTGCTGCCGGAGCGCGCGCCCGCGCTCGACGTGTTCGCCTCGCTCTCCTGGGCGTTCGCGCCGATGAGCATGGCGGACGTCTCGTCGCAGGCGGGCGACGGCGGCCGCACCGCCTCAGCCGGCGCGCAGAAGGGCCTGCCCGCCGGCACAGGGTACGGCTACCGCGCCCGCGGCGGCTCGGGCCGGCTCGGCGACAGCGCCACCGGCGTGCTCCAGTACCAGTGGGAGTACGGCCGCTACGAGGTCGAGTACGACCGGACGCCCACGTCCGGCGACGCCGGCCTCGCCACGGTGTCGGGCGGCGCGGTGTTCGTGGGCGACCGCTTCTTCCTCTCGCGCCCGGTCCAGGACGGCTACGGGCTCATCCGCGTCGGCGTGCCCGGCATCCGCGGCTTCGCCGAGGGACAGGAGATCGGCCGCACCGACGCGCGCGGCGACCTGCTCGTGCCGAGCCTGCTCCCCTACTACGGGAACCGGCTCGCGATCGCGGACCGCGACGTGCCGATCGAGTACCGCATCGGGCCGACGGAGGTCCTCGCGGCGCCGACGCTCCGCGGCGGCGTCGTGACCTCGTTCGCGGTGACGCCGATGCGCGCGGTCGAGGGCGAGCTCGTCACGGACGCGGGCGGGCTGGAGGTCGCCCCGGCGTACGGGGATCTCAGCGTGGAGGCGCCGGGCGGGCCCTTCTCGTCGCCGGTGGGAGCGGATGGTCGCTTCTACGTCGAGGCGCTGCCTCCGGGCCGGCACGCGGCCGTGGTCGAGTGGAGCGGCGGGAGGTGCAGGGCGTTCGTGGAGGTGCCGGAGGCGACGAGGATGGTGGAGCTGGGAAGGGTGAGATGTCGGGGGGAGCTGCTGGCGAAGACGGGGGTTCCCGTGCCCGTGCCCGCGCCCGCAGCCGAATCCTCGACCGCGACCCCGACCGCGACCGCGACCCCGACCCCGACAGCCACCCCGACCGCGACCCAGACAGCCACCCCGACCCCGGCCCCCAAGCGCACGGCGCCGCCGCAGCCGGTCCGGACCCGCCCGTCGCCCGCGCGCGTCGGGCTCGGGCCCGCGTCGCCGCGCTGCCCCTCCTGTGCGGTCTGCTTCCTCGCCGCGCTCGATCGCCTGCACGCGTCGCGGTACACGCTGCGGTGCGCGCGCGACATCG
>DASSQM010000459.1:0-2928 GCA_035702465.1 Anaeromyxobacter sp.
CGCGCGGCGGAGAGCGCTTCTGGGGGCTCGTGTGCGTCGTCATCCGCTTCTCCGACCTGCTCGACGCCACGCAGGTGAAGCGGCTCGTCGACGACGGCTACGCGTACGAGCTCACCCGCCAACACCCCGCGACCGGAGCGCGCGAGCGCATCGCGGCCGGGATCGACGCGTTGACCGCGGACCCGGTCGCGATGCCGGTGAAGCTCCCGAGCGGCGAGTGGACCCTGTCGGTGACGCCGCACGGCGGCTGGTCGCGACCGTCCTGGCTGGTCTCGGCGAAGTACGCCGTCGCGCTCGCGATCGCAGCCGCGATGGCGATGCTCGCCTTCGTGCTGCTCCGCCAGCCCGAGGTCCTGCGCCGCGAGGTCGCCGCGCGGACGGCGGACCTCGCCCGCGCGAACGCCGAGCTCGCGGCCGACATGGAGCAGCGCCGCCGCGCGGAGGCGGCGCTCTCCCTCACCCAGCAGGTCGTCGACCGCGCCCGGCTCGCGATCGCGTGGGTCGACGACGAGGACCGGATCGCGTACGCGAACGACGCGTTCGCCGCCTTCTGCGGGAAGGGGCGCCTGGCGCTGGCGGGGGAGCCGCTGTGGGAGGCGTTCCCGGCGATCGGGCCGGACGACTGGCGCGAGATCCGAAGCGAGCTCCAGGGCGGCGGGTCGCCGGGGCGGGAGGTCCAGGTGGGCGACGGCGCCGCCGCGCGGCACGCGCGCGTCGCGGTGGACCTCGTCTCCGTCGGGGCGCGCCGCCTGGTGATCTTCTTCGCGAGAGACGTCACCGAGCTGCGCAAGGCGGAGGAGCAGCTGCGGGAGGCGCAGCGGATGGACGCGATCGGCCGGCTGGCCGGCGGGATCGCGCACGACTTCAACAACGTGCTGACGGGCATCCTCGGCCACGCGACGGTCCTGGCCCAGAGGGGCTCGCACGGGAGCGAGATCCGGCAGGTGGCCGAGACGATCGCCGGCGCGGCGAACCGCGCGGCGGCGCTCACGAGCCAGCTCCTCGGCTTCGCGCGCCGCGGCAAGCTCCTCACGGCGCCGCTCGACGTCCACGCCGTGGTCGGCGAGGTGACTCGGCTCCTCGACCGGACGCTCGACAAGAGGATCCGCATCGTCGAGAGGCTCGAGGCGCCCCGCAGCGTGGTCGTCGGCGACGCCGGCCAGCTCCACCAGGTGGTCCTGAACCTGGCGCTCAACGCGCGCGACGCGATGCCGGACGGCGGCGAGCTCGCCGTCGAGACGTCGATCGTCGACGCGGACGAGCGCTGGTGCGAGCGGCATCCCGGCGCGGCCCCCGGCGAGCACCTCGCGCTCACCGTCGCCGACACCGGCCACGGCATCCCCCGCGAGCTCCAGGGGCGAATCTTCGAGCCGTTCTTCACGACGAAGGCGCCGGGGCGCGGCACGGGCATGGGGCTCGCGATGGTGTACGGCATCGCGCGCAACCACGGCGGCGTCGTCGAGGTGGCGAGCGAGGTGGGCGGAGGCTCGCGGTTCACCGTCTACCTGCCCCTCTCCGACGCGGACCTTGCTTCCGCCGACCCGACCGACGTCCGGCGCGAGGTCCACGGCTCCGGCCTCGTGCTCGTCGTCGACGACGACGAGGTGCCCCGCGACGCGGCGGCGTCCATGCTGCGCAGGCTCGGCTACGACGTCGTGGCGCTGGCGGGCGGCGAGGAGGCCGTGCGCTGGTACCGGGAGCGATGCCAGGCGGTCCTCGCGGTGCTCGTGGACCTCGCCATGCCGGGCATGGACGGCGCCGACTGCTACCGCGCGCTTCGCGAGCTCGACCCGCGGGTTCCCTTCGTCCTCATGTCGGGCTACGGCCGCGACGGGCGCGCCCAGGAGCTGCTCGACGAGGGGATGCACGCGTTCGTGCAGAAGCCGTTCGCGGCGGCGGAGCTCGGCGACGCCATCGCGAGGGCCATCGCCGTCGCCCGCGCCCGCGACGCCGAGCGCCTCGCAGTCGCGCGGCCGCCGGCTCCGGACGCGGGCGGAGGCGGCGAGACGATCCTCCTCGTGGACGACGAGGACGACGTGCGGTCGCTGATCGAGTACGTGCTCGAGCTGGACGGCTACCGCGTGCTGTCGGCTCGAGACGGGCCCGGCGCGCTGGAGCTCGCGCGCGGCGCCCCCGCGATCGACCTTCTGCTCACCGACGTCCTCATGCCGGAGATGGGCGGGCCCGAGCTGGCGCGCAGCCTCGGCCGCTCGGACCTCCCCGTGATCTTCATGTCCGGGCTCGATGCGTGCCGCGCCGGCGGTGGCGCCCTCACCGAGGCGGCGTTCCTCCAGAAGCCGTTCACGCCGGAAGAGCTCACCACGGCCGTCCGCGACGCGCTCGAGCGCCGTCGGTCGAGGCGCGCCGCGGCGGGAGCGCAGCCGCCGTCCGCGCCGCCACAGCGAGTCGTGGCGTGAGGCGGTGAGCGATGGGACCAACTGGACTCGCGCCGCTTGCCGGATGCGCCACAGGCGGCGCACGATGAGACATGCGCATCCCCCCGGCCTGGGCGATCCTCGCCGCGCTGGTGCCCGCATCCGCCATCTTCGGGGAGGAGCCGAAGGTGAGCGGAGCGGCGGATTCGCCCCCGATCCTCGTGCTCGTCGCGGAGCAAGGCGTGGACGACGGCGCTCCGGTCGCGTGGTGGACACGGGGGGGCGATCCGCGAGGGCGAACGGCGACCGCGCCGCGCACGGCCGAGTCCGTGCTCGTCGCGGAGTGGCAGGGTGCGGGGATCCGCATCGCGCCGAGCGACGCGGCCGGTCGCCGGCTCGCGCGCGAGCGCATCGGCGCTGCGAGCCTCACCGGCGCCCAGGCGCGGGCGGCCGGTCGGATCGCGGGCGCGACGATCGTGGTCCACGGTACGTCGGTCGCCACGACCGAGGACGAGTCTTCCGGCATGCTCGAGCAGACTGCGGGCATGAAACC
>DASSQM010000460.1:0-2241 GCA_035702465.1 Anaeromyxobacter sp.
CTGCCAGGTCTCCCAGTCGTACTTGTTCGCTTTCGGGTTCCACCCGCTGAAGAGGCCCTCGAGATCCTCCGTGTCCTGGTACCGCTCGTCGACGATGGTGGCGGCGTTCGTGTAGTTCCGGACGTACTCCTCGAACCAGCGGCCGTTCTCGATGACCCAGCGGATGAGCCCGCCCAGGAAGGCGATGTCCGTGCCGGGCCGGATGGGCACGTGCAGATCGGCGACCGCCGACGTGCGCGAGAAGCGCGGGTCGACGTGGATGATGGTCGCGCCGCGGTTCTTCGCCTCCATCACCCAGCGGAAGCCCACCGGGTGGCACTCCGCCATGTTGGAGCCCTCGATGACGATCCAGTCGGCGTTCTGGAGGTCCTGCTGGAACGTCGTGGCGCCGCCGCGGCCGAACGAGATCCCCAGACCGGGGACCGTGGAGCTGTGTCAGATCCTGGCCTGGTTCTCCACCTGCACGACGCCGAGCGCGGTGTAGAGCTTCTTGAGGAGGTAGTTCTCCTCGTTGTCGAGCGTGGCGCCGCCGAGGTGCGCGATGCCGAGCGTCCGCCGCACGAGCGCGCCGTGGTGCTCCGCGGCCTCGTCCTGGACGCGCTCCTCCCACGTCTCCTCGCGCGACCGCTTCACGCGCTCCGCGACCATGTCCATCGCCTGCTCGAGCGGGATGCGCTCCCATTCCTTCCCGCCGGGGCGCCGGTAGAGCACCTGCTCGGTGCGGTGCGAGCCGGTGACGAGCTGGAACGTCGCGGCGCCCTTCGGGCAGAGGCAGCCCTGGGAGATCGGCGAGTCGGGGTCGCCCTCGATGTCGACGATCTTCTCGTCCTTCACGTAGACGAGCTGGCCGCAGCCGACGGCGCAGTACGGGCAGACGGACCGGACCACCCGGTCGGCCTCGGACGTGCGCGGCGCGAGCTCGCGCGTGCGCTCGGAGGCCGCGGTGGCGCCCAGGCCCCCGAGGTCGCCGGCGCGCGCCTGGCGGACGACGGGCCAGTCGGAGAGTACGGGAAGCTTCGCCATGGTTGGACCCCCCAACCCGCAAAGCTTTGTACACCAACGACCGCCCGCAACGACCGTCAGCCGTCGTCCGCCTCGACGCCGAGTCGCCAGGCGTGCGCGTAGACGTTCATGCTCCCGCCGCGGACGAACCCGCAGAGGGTGAGCCCCGCCCGCTCGGCCAGGTCCACGGCCAGCGACGAGGGCGCCGACACGCTCGCGACGACGGGCACCCGCGCCGCCGCCGCCTTCTGCACGATCTCGAACCCCGTCCGCCCGCTCACCGCGAAGATCGCGGGCGTCCCGCCGGCGGCGGCGCCGGCGCCCACGCGCCCGGCGCGGACGAGCGCGCCCACCACCTTGTCGACCGCGTTGTGGCGACCGACGTCCTCCGCCGCTCCGAGGACGGTCCCGTCCTCGGCGAGCGCGACGGCGGCGTGGAGCCCACCCGTGGTGGCGAAGGCGGGCTGCACGCGCGGCAGCGACTCGACGGCGGCGTGGACGAGCGACTGCGGCAGGGGGCGGCCGCGCTCGAGCGGCACGACGCGCGCGAGGAGCCCCTCGATGGCGCGGCGCCCGCAGACGCCGCAGGCGGACGTGGTGGGCACGAACCTGCGGCCCTCGAGGATGCGCTCCGGATCGAGCCGCACGCCGCCCGCGGAGCGGACGTCGATGACGTTCCCGTAGCTCTCCTCGCCCGGCCTCCCGCAGTGCGTGACCGTCGAGACGTCGCGCGCGCCGGCGAGGATGCCCTCGGCGAACAGGAACCCGAGCGCGAGGTCCGCGTCGGCGCCCGGCGTGCGCATCGTCGTCGCGACGGTCTCGCCGTCCACGCGGATCTCGAGCGGCTCTTCCACCGCGAGGGAGTCGACGGTGGGGATCCCGCGCCGGATCACGCGCCGCGCCGCCACGGCCGGGGCGAGGCGAGGGTCGAGCGCCCTGGGCTTGCGGGGAGCGTCCATGGAGAGAGGTTCGCCTTTCTCCCCCGGCGTGGGAATACGGGGCGCCGGCCGGGCGGTCCGGCGCGGCGCCCCGGAGCCGCCGCCGTGACACGGCGGCTCGCGCTGCCGGTGTAGCGTAACGGCCGTCGGGGGCGGGCGCCCGCCGATTCGCCGGGCGGCGCTCCGCGGCGGCGCGGACGGGGCTGCCGCCCCGGCGCGTGCTCCCGTGGGAGCGGGAGATGCGAGGGTTCGGAGCTCGGGCGGGCGCCTGGCGCAGCCCGCGGGACCACCTTAAAGGAAC
>DASSQM010000461.1:0-2219 GCA_035702465.1 Anaeromyxobacter sp.
GGCTCCCCTCGCGCACGAAGGAGAAGATCATCCGGGCGCTGCGGAAGAAGACGTAGCGGCCGTCGTGCGCAGGCCGGTCGGGAGCGGCCGGGCACGTCCCGCCTCGCGAAGAGCGCCTCGGCCGGGCGTCGATCCCGGCTACCCCTCGAGCCGCGACGCGAGCATCCGCGCCGCCGCGGCGGCCGGCGGAGGCTCCTCGGAGGGTGGCAGCGCGCCGGCGGCGAGCAAGCCGGCGAGGTGCGCGGCCGTCCGCGGATTCCGCCACCAGTCCTCGTCGAACCGTTCGCGCACCGCGAGCCGGAGCCGCTCGCCCGCGCCTGCCCCCAGCACCTTCGCCGCAAGGCGCGAGGCGTCGCCGTCCCGCGACGCGCGGACGCCCTCCCACGTCGCGAGCGCCGCCTGCGAGAGCGCGTCGCGGTGCGCGCTCCGCCAGGCGGAGCCCGAGAGCCCGCGCTCGACCTCGGTCGCGACGCGCAGGGCCGCCGCGTCGGCGCGCAGCGCGAAGAGCCTGCGCAGCGCGAGGTCCCGCACGACGTCGGGCGCGTGGCGGCGCTCCACGTCCGCGCGATCGGCGAGCCAGCGCGGCTCGAGCACGAGCGAGCCGAGGAGCCACGCGAGCGCCTCCCCGAGGACGGGATCGCGGGCGGACGGCGCGGCGGCGGCGGCCGCGAGCGCGCGTCCAGCGGCGGCGAGGAGATCGTGCCAGTCGGCGGCACCGCCGCGGGGCCGCAGCGAGACGCGCGCGCCGACGGCGTGCGCACCGGGCCAGGCCTGGGGCCGCTCGCCCGCGTCCACCCGGATCCGCGCGCGCTCGAGCCCGAGCTTCTCGAGGGTGATGCGGAGCGCCACGTCGAGCATGCCGGGGCGGAAGAGGCCGTCCCACCGCGGGTGAGCGAGGACGCGGAGGAGGTCCGCGCGCGAGAGCCCGCCGGCCCGCGGCGACTCCGGGAGCCCGCGGCGCGCCGAGAACGCGAGCACGTCGCGGTACGCGTCGTCGGACGCGGCGAGGACGCCGTCTCCCTCCACGACGGCGCGCCAGTCCGGCGCGAGCCCGACCTCCGCCGCCGCCCGCGCGCGCGCCTCCGCCCAGCCCTCGCGCGCGCTCGCCGCCGCCGCCATCGCGCCGGCTGCGGCCGCCGCGAACGCGGCGCGCCGGTCCGGGTCCTGCTCCCGGGGGACCGCGAGCTCGAGCGCGGCGAGCGGTTCCGCGCCGCGCGGGCCGAGGCCCGTCGCGTGCGCCTCCTCCGCGCGCCAGCGCTCCTCGTGCTCGGCGGCGGCGCGCTCCGCCCGCAGCGACCCGACCCGCCGCGCGAGCTCCTCGAACCCGGCCTGCCGCAGCGCGGCAGCGGTGTCCTTGTGCGCCGCGCGGTGGTGATCGCGGAACGGCCGATCGAGCGCCGGCTCCGCCTCGAGGCCCGCAACGTGCCGGAATCGCTCCTCGTCGAGTGCGAGGACGAGCCCGTCGACCGCCCGGGCGACCTCATCCCTCTCGGCCGTATCCATGGTATAATGCCCTCGTTGCGCGGGGTTGCATCGCCGGATTGGCAGTCGCCTGGCCGACCTGCTTGACAGCGCCCGACCGCACCTTACGTTAGCTGGCGGAGATTCGCGGTATGCCTATCTACGAGTACGAGTGCCCGAAGTGCGGACGGTTCGACGTCATCCAGAAGATGTCCGCTCCGGCGCTCGCGACCCACGACGTCTGCGGCTCCAAGGTCCGGAAGCTCATGTCGGCGAGCGCGTTCGCGTTCAAGGGGTCCGGGTTCTACATCACGGACTACAACGGCCGGCACGACGCCGCCATCACCGGCAAGGGCGACAAGGCCGAGTCGAAGCCGGAGGCGAAGTCGGACGCCAAGCCGAAGTCGGACGCGTGCGCCACCTGCCCCGCCGCGAAGCCCGCGAAGACCGGGTAGCAGCCCCGCGTGAAGCGCCTGTCGCTCGCCGCGGGCCCGGCCGACGACGGCGAGCGCCTCGACCGGTTCATCGCCGCGCGCGGCGGGATCTCCCGCGGGGAGGCGCGGCGCGCGCTCGACGCCGGCGGCGTCTTCCTCGAAGGCCGGCGCTGCAAGGTCGCGAGCCGCGCGGTCCGCGCCGGCCAGTCGGTCTCGGTGAACCTCGAGGAGTCCGGGCGCGCCGCCGGGCCGCCGGCGCCGCTCGAGCGCGGGCGGCTCCTCTACGCGGACCAGGTCCTCGCCGCGGTCGACAAGCCCGCCGGG
>DASSQM010000462.1:0-7962 GCA_035702465.1 Anaeromyxobacter sp.
CGCTGAAGTTCCCGGCGATGAAGCCGGAGAGGATGTTGAGCGAGGCCCCGCCCTCGCGCGAGGCGATGACGATCTCCTTCACGTGGGCGGACTGCGTCGAGGTGAAGACCTTGACCACCTCGGGGATGATCGCGCCCGCGAGCGTGCCGCACGAGATGATGGTCGAGAGCTTCCACCACAGCGAGCCGTCTCCGAGCGTGGGAATGAGGAGGTACGAGACGGCGTAGGTGAGGACCACGGAGACGAACGACGTGAGCCACACGAGCGTCGTGAGCGGCGCCTCGAAGTTCATGGAGCTCGCGGAGCCGTAGCGCGCCTTCGCGATGGCGTCGTTGAGCCAGTACGACCCGACCGACGCGACCACCATCATGATGCGCATCGCGAAGATCCAGACGAGGAGCTGGACCTGGATGTCCGGCTTGGCGATGGCGAGGACGATGAAGCTGATGAGCGCGACGCCGGTGACGCCGTAGGTCTCGAACCCGTCCGCCGAGGGGCCGACGGAGTCGCCCGCGTTGTCGCCGACGCAGTCGGCGATGACGCCGGGGTTGCGCGCGTCGTCCTCCTTGATCTTGAAGACGATCTTCATCATGTCGGAGCCGATGTCGGCGATCTTCGTGAAGATGCCGCCCGCGATGCGGAGCGCGGAGGCGCCGAGCGACTCGCCGATGGCGAACCCGATGAAGCACGGCCCCGCGAGGTCGCTCGGCACGAACAGCAGGATGACGAGCATGATGACGAGCTCGACCGAGATGAGCAGCGTCCCGATCGACATGCCGGCCTTGAGCGGGATGGCGTAGGTGGGGAACGGGGTGCCGGCGAGCGCCGCGAACGCCGAGCGGGAGTTCGCGAACGTGTTCACCCGCATGCCGAACCACGCGACGCCGGACGAGCCCAGGATGCCGACCAGGCTGAAGGCGAGGATGATCGCCACCGAGGCGGGCGCGAGGTGCCGGAGCAGCCCGAAGTACACGACGATGATGACGCCGATGAACGCCCAGAGGACGGCGATGAACTTGCCCTGGGTGGTGAGGTACGTCTTGCACGTCTCGTAGATGAGCTCGGAGATCTCGAGCATGGAGCGATGCACCGGCAAGCGCCGGAGCTGGCTCGAGATGACGAGGGCGAAGACGAGGCCGGCCGCCGGCACCGCGATCCCCACGAAGAGCAGCGTCCAGCCGCTCATCCCCAGGAACGACGCGGAGCGCAGGTCGGGCAGCATCAGGTTCGCTTCCCCGGCGAGCGCGGCCGGCGCGAGCGCGGCCGCGGCGAGCGCGGCGAGGCCGCGGATCCAACGAGCGTACCTTCTCGACATGTTCCCTCCGGTCCGGTGTCGCGTGAGCCGAGAAACCCCACTGCCTCGGAGTGCGCGTATCGCCATTGGCGCCAGGGGGACAAGTCGATTCTCTTTATGGAAGGCATTGCAAGAATCGATGGCGGCGCCGCCTTGATCGCCCCGTATCCTTCGGGCAACCGGAGGCGGTCCCGAGCCCGTGAAAGGGCGCGATCGGGAGGTGCGGAATGATGCGAACGAAGGAGCGGCAGGATGCCCTGGTCACGGCATTGAAGGCCTGGCAAAGGATCGAGACGCGGAGCATGGCGCAATCGGCCGCCATCATGGAGAAGACGCGCAATCCCGTGATCCGGATGCTCATGGAGATCATCCAGCACGACTCGTCGCTCCATCACCAGGTGCAGCAATTCATCATCGACAGCTTCGAGACGCGCGCGGTGAGCCTCACCGTGGAGGACCTCGAGCACGTGTGGAGCTCGCTCGAGGCGCACATCGAGGCGGAGCGGAAGACCGGGGAGCTCGTCGCCGCGGCGCGCAGGGCGCTCGCCGGGACGAGGAGCCCGGTGCAGCAGCTCCTGCTCTCCTACCTGGCGAACGACGAGGAGAAGCACGACGCCCTGCTCGAGGACCTCGCGCTCCTCAAGCAGGGCATGTACAGGAGCGCGTAGCCGGAATCCGACATCCGGCCGAGGCACTCTTCGCGAAGCGAAATGTGCCCGGCCGCTCCTTGCCGGCTACCCCTCACTGGTGACGAGGAACAGCGGCTTCATCTCGAAGCTGCGGTACGCCGGCCGGTAGCGCTCCACGTCGTAGTGCTCGCGCACATCGACCACCTTCTTCGTCGAGGTGACGACGTCGAGCGGGACGTTGTCGTAGCGCCCGTCCCGCAGCACGACGAGCCGCCCGTGGAAGCCCTTCAGGATGAGGTCCATCGCCAGGTTCCCGTACGCCATCGGCACGATGGAGTCGATGGCGTCCGGATCGCCGCCGCGGACGAGGTAGCTGAGCTTCTGGTTGATGACGTCGATCTTCTTGCCCTTGTTGAACTTGGCGGAGAGGTCCTTGAGGTGCGCGGAGACGACGTCGCCGATGCCGCCCAGCTTGGCGTGGCCGTAGGCGTCCTTCGACTCGCTCTGGAACACCATCTCGCCGCCCTCGAACATCGCGCCCTCGGAGACGATCAGCACCGCGTACTTGCTCGGGTTGCGGTTGCGGTCCTCGGTCATGAGCTCCGCGAGGCGATCCATCTTGAACTTGTGCTCGGGGATGACGCAGCGGTTCGCGGCGCCCGCCATGGTCGGCAGGAGCGCTGTGAAGCCGGCGTAGCGGCCGAAGACCTCCATCACGAGGAAGCGCTCGTGGGAGCCCGCGCTCGTGCGGAGCCGGTTCGCCATCTCGAGCGTGCGCGTCACGCAGGTCGAGAAGCCGATGCAGTAGTCGGTGCCCGGCACGTCGTTGTCCATCGTCTTCGGGATCGCGATCACCTTCACCCCGCGGCGATAGAGCTCGACGCCGTAGGAGAGGGTGTCGTCGCCGCCGATCGGGATGAGGTAGTCGACCCCGAGGAACTCGAGGTTCTTGAGGACGGTCGGCGTGAGGTCGTTCATCTCCGCGCCGTACGCATCCTTGAGGTGCGCCGGGACCTCGGACTTCTTCACGTGGCTGGGCCGCGTGCGCGAGGTGTGGAGGAAGGTGCCGCCGGTGCGGCCCGCCCGGTTCACGACCTCGTTCGTGAGCGTCTGGTAGTGCTCGCGGTTGTCGGCCTGCTTGTCGGGCACCATCTCGACGAGGCCCGCCCAGCCGCGGCGGAACCCGAGGACGTCGTACCCCTCGCGCCGGGCGGCGAGGGTGACCGCGCGGATGGCCGGATTCAGGCCGGGGACGTCGCCCCCGCCGGTCAGGATTCCGATCGTGCCCCTCTTCGTGCTCGCGTTCGCCAAGGCGCCACCTCCGCGGCCCGGTCCGGGGCCGACCTCCACCATGCATTAACCGGCGCATGCCGTGGCGGCACGAATGGGGACCCGCGCCCGCGTATGCGGTTTTTTCACTTGCAGGTGCGTGGTTCCCGCAGGAGGCGGCCCACCGTGCGCTGCGTCAGAACGCCACGTGCGCACGGCCCGTGAACACGTACGCCGGTCCGCGATCGCGGTTGAACGCGGGGTTCACGATCGCCTGCGAGGTCGCCACGAGCGAGATCTCGCGAGTGACCGCGAGCCGGTAGTACGCCTCCGCGAGGAGCTCGGGGCCGTAGCGGAGCGCGCCGTCGCCGACGAGGAACCCGTACCCGCCGGCGGCGAGGTAGTCGCGGTGCGCGGGGGAGAGCCCGCTCACCACGAAGGCGAGCCCGGCCTCGTCCGATCGGCGCCCCCATCGCGCGCCGCCCTGGACGGCGCCCGCGGCGAAGCTCCGGTCGATCTCGGTGAAGGCCCACGTCTCGGTCGCGCCGTCGTCCCAGCTCGCGCGCGCGAACACGCCGAGCGCGTCGTCCACCTGCTGGTTCGCGCTCGCCGCGAAGCCCCACTTCTGCCTCCCGTCGACGCGCGTGGCCGCGACGTCGAGCCCCGCCGCGGGATCGGCGAGGGCCTGCCGGTAGCTGCCCATCCGCGCCGTGTTGAGGAACGCGAGCACGCGCAGCGCGCCCGGGCGGCCCCCGGGCGCGAACCGGAGCTCCCCCTCGGCCACGAGGCCTCGCGCCCTCGCGATCCGCCACTCCATCTGCGCGCCGTTCGCGACCTTCGGCTCGAGGAAGAGCCCGCCGCGCGCCGACCAGCGCCCGAGCGCGAGGTCGGCGGCGGCGCCCCACGTGTAGCCGCGCACGTCCGCCGGGTAGTCGTACGCCGCCGAGGCCCAGAGGCCCCAGCTCGTGAACCGCGTGTGGGGGTCGCTCGAGAGCGGGTTCGAGTCGACGACGTCCGTCGTCGCCATCTTCCCGACGGTGAAGGTGATCGCGTCGCGGTCGCGCGCGCCCCCGAGCTGCATCGGCCCCGGCTCGACCGCCGCTGCGCCGCCGCCGAGGCCGAGCACCTGTCGCAGGAACAGGCGCGCCGGCACGAGCGTCGGCGCCGGGTTCCCGACGCGGTACACCTCGCCGCTCGGGAACGCGGCGACGCCGAGGGTCGAGCTGAGGCCGCGCCCGCCGGCGAGCTCGGGCTGGAACCACGCCTCGCCGCCCCTCCACGGCCGCGCGCCGGCGAAGAGGTCCATCACCACGGAGGTCGCGGACTCGGCCTGCGGCCGGAGGCTGTTCCTGCCGGTGTAGCGCGCCGGGAACCCGCCGTGCGCCTGGGTCGCGACCGTCGCCTGGTAGTGGAGCGCGGCGCGCTCCTGCGGCGGCGGCGCGTCCTCCGGCGCGGCGGGCTCCGCAGCGCGGCCGGCCGGGGCGGCGACCGCGAGCAACGCGAGGGCGGCGGCCGCGCGCATTGCGCTACTCGACCGCCACCGTCTCCTGCAGCGTGAGCGTCTCCGTGTCGTCGTCGTACGCGAAGAGGTCGCCGTAGCGCGCCCAGCCGACGAGCCGCTGGAAGACCTTCTCGTAGTCCTCCTGCGGCATCATCACCGCGATGGTCTCGAGCACGAACTCCTTCGTGGTGCGCTTGCGCTCGTTCCGCTCGATGGCGTCGCGGACCTGCTGGAAGAGCCTCAGCTCGAGGATCTGATCGCGCCAGATCGCCTTGCGGTCGACGAGGCTCGCGCGCACGAACTTCTCGCCGAGCGGCGCGAGCACGACCGTGCGCTTCGGGGTGGTGACGAAGTCGAGGAGCTCGGCCGCGTTCACGACGTTGATGAGCGCGCCGAACTCGCGGTCGGTCTCCGCCGCGATGCGGAACACGTCCTCGCGGCCGCCGCGCGCGTCGAGGTACTCGAGGAGACCGATCACCTCTCCGGCGCCCGCGTCCGGGATCGGCTCGAAGGTGACCGCGGCCGGCGCGGGAACGTCGGGCATCTCCATCCCCGTGATGATGTCGTGGAGGCGGTCGACCATGAGCTGGAGTCCGGCGGAGCGGTAATCGCGCGGGCGCGGCAGGTCGTTGCGGATCACCGTGCGCACGCGGCCCGGGTTCGCGTCGAGGACGACCACCCGGTCCGCCATGTAGGCGACCTCCTTGATGTCGTGGCTCACCATCAGGATCGAGCGCGGGTTTCGCTCCTTCACGGCCCAGATGTCGAGCACCTCGGCGCGGAGGCTCTCCGCGGTGAGCGCGTCGACCTGGCTGAACGGCTCGTCCATGAACAGGAGCTCGGGCTCGAGCGAGAGCGCGCGCGCCATGCCCACGCGCTGCTTCATGCCGCCCGAGAGCTCGCGCGGATACGCCTCCTCCGAGCCCGCGAGGCCGACCAGCCGGATGACGCGCTCCGCGCGCGCCTTCGTCTCCTCCGGCGAGGTGCCGCGCGCCACGAGCGCCGCCTCGATGTTCTCCTGCACCGTCATCCACGGGAAGAGCGCGAAGCTCTGGAACACGAACCCGATCTGCGGGTTGATGCCCGTCGTCGGCGTGCCCCTGTAGCGGACCTCGCCGCGCGTCGCCTTCGTGAGCCCAGCCAGGATGCGGAGGATGGTGGACTTGCCGCTGCCCGACGGGCCGAGCAGCGCCACCACCTCCTCCGGGTAGATCGCGACGTCGATCCCCTCGAGCACGCGCCGGGTCCCGCCGCGGGGCTGGGGGAAGTCCATGGAGACGCCGCGCAGCTCGAGGATGGGTTCGGCCATCGGGTTCCCGTTCTAGCGCGACAGCGTGAAGTGCTCTTCCCCGAAGGCGTGGAGCCGGCGCCACACGAGCCGGTTGAAGGAGACGACGACGAGCGCCATCACCGCCACGGCGGCGCCGAGGACGGGGAAGTCGCCGTCCGCCGCCGCGACCGTGATGGTGGAGCCGAGGCCGCGCGCGGTGAGGACCTCGCCGCCGAACGACATGTACTCGGAGACGATGCTCGCGTTCCAGGCGCCGCCCGCCGCGGTGACCCAGCCGGTGACGAGATACGTGAAGACGGCGGGGAAATAGAGGTTGCGGAAGCGCTGCCAGCGGGACATGCCGAACACGCTCGCGGCCTCGCGCAGGTCGGCGGGGATCGAGGTCGCCCCCGCGACGACGTTGAAGAGCACGTACCACTGCGTCCCGAGCAGCATGAGGACCACGCTGCCGATCCCGAGCGAGACGCCGAGGGCCTTGAGCGCGAGTACGACCGCGGGGAACAGCATCGGCGCGGGGAACGACGCGACCACCTGCACGACGGGCTGGAGGATGCGCGAGAGCCGCGGCGAGAGCCCGATGGCGATCCCCGCCGGCAGCGTCCACAGCGTCCCGAGCGCCACGGCGGCGAGCACGCGCACGAGGGTGAGGGCGGCAGCGGACACGATGCGCCACCAGTCGGCCGCGTGCACCCCGGCGAGCAGGCGGATCATCTGCGCGGCGCCCCAGGCGAGCGCGCCGACGAGGAGGACGAGGAGCACCACCGCCGCGACGCGGCCCGCGCGCCCCGGGGCCGCGCGCTTCCGGGGCGCGCGCCGGGCGCGCAGGAACGATCGCTCCTGGACCTCGCCGAGCCACCGGGCGAGGCGCGAGTGGCGCAGGAGGTCGTAGAACCACGACTCCATCGCCTCGGCCTGGCCGCTCTCCTCCATGCGGAACTTCTGCGCCCAGACCACCACCGGGCGCCAGAGGAGTTGGTCGAGGAGCACGATGAGGATCACCATCGCGACCACGCTCGCGAGCATCGCGGGGCGGTCGCCCTTCGCCGCGGCGACGCTCATGTACGAGCCGAGCCCCGGCAGGCGGAAGTCGTGGTTCCCCATGACGAACGCCTCGCTCACCATGAGGAAGAACCAGCCGCCCGCCATGCTCATCATGCTGTTCCACACGAGCCCGATCGCCGCGGCGGGCAGCTCGATCCAGCGCAGGCGCAGCCAGGCGCCGAACTGGTAGACGGAGCCGACCTCGCCGAGGTCCGGCGGGATGGACCGGAGCGAGTGGTAGTAGCTGAACGTCATGTTCCAGGCCTGCCCCGTGAAGATGAGCAGGATGGCGGCGAGCTCCAGGCCCACGTTCGTGCGGGGGAAGGCGGCCACGAGCGCGAGGACGAGCCCGGGCATGAACCCGAGCACCGGGATGGACTGGAGGATGTCGAGGAGCGGGATGAGGATGCGCTCCGCCGCCTTGTCCTTCGCCGCCCAGTAGCCGTAACCGAGCGTGAACAGGAGCGAGAGCACGTAGGCGGCGAGGCCCCGCGAGAGCGAGAGCAGCGCGTAGCGCGGCAGCGCACCGAACGACAGATCGATCTCGACCGCGGGCCGGTAGGCGCCGGTCCACTCGGCGCCGAGGCGGACGAGCCCGAAGAACGTCGCGACGATCCCGGCGAGGAGCAGGACGTCGATGAGGCGCACGCGGCGGGAGCGCTCGAGGAATGCGCTCGCGGCGCCGAAGAAGGCCTGGACTCGGACGTTCATGCGCCGCTCGTGCGAACGGCGTCATTCTCGTTCGAACGACCCTCGGATCAACCGAAAAGCGCGCGCCGCGGCGGCGCGACCCGGAAGGCCGGGCGCCTCGAGACCGCCGGGCGGTGGAGCGCCGCGCGCGCCGCGCGGCTCATTTCACCGGCAGGCTCGGGATCACGCCGGGGAAGACGTACGCCTGGAGGAGCGCGATGATGCCGATCACCGCGGCGCCCGCGAT
>DASSQM010000463.1:0-2752 GCA_035702465.1 Anaeromyxobacter sp.
GACGACGCGCCGTCGACACCGCCGAACGGGCGAGGCGGAGCGGGCTTCCCGCCGGCGCGACTTCGCGGTACGACGCGGGTCGTCGGACACCCCGGAGGCCGCGTGCCCTCTCCCTACCCCCACCTCCTCGCGCCGCTCGACCTCGGGTTCACGACGCTCCGGAACCGCGTCCTCATGGGCTCGATGCACACGGGCCTCGAGGACCGGCGCAAGACGTTCCCGCGCCTCGCCGAGTACTTCGCGGAGCGCGCGCGCGGCGGCGTCGGGCTCATGGTCACGGGCGGCTTCGCGCCGAACGTCGAGGGCTGGCTGTCGCCGTTCGGCTCGAGGCTCGCGAGCCGGCGCGCCGCGCGCGCCCACCGCCCGATCACCGAGGCCGTCCACCGCGAGGGCGGGAAGATCGCGCTCCAGATCCTGCACGCCGGTCGCTACGGCGTGACGCCGCTGTCGGTGGCGCCGTCGCGCCTCAAGTCGCCCATCACGCCGTTCACGCCGCGCGCGCTCACGGCGCGCGGCATCGAGCGCCAGATCCGCGCGTACGTCCGCTGCGCCGCGCTCGCGCGCGAGGCGGGCTACGACGGGGTCGAGGTGATGGGGTCCGAGGGCTACTTCATCAACGAGTTCGTCGCCGCGCACACGAACCGGCGCACGGACGGCTGGGGCGGCAGCTACCAGAACCGCATGCGCCTCCCGGTGGAGATCGTCTCGCGCGTCCGCGAGGCGGTCGGGCGCGACTTCATCCTCGTCTATCGGCTCTCGATGCTCGATCTCCTCCCTGCCGGCTCCACGTGGGAGGAGGTCGTGCTGCTCGCGAAGGCGGTGGAGAAGGCGGGGGCCACCATCCTCAACACCGGCATCGGCTGGCACGAGGCGCGGATCCCGACGATCGCGACCAGCGTCCCGCGCGCCGCGTTCGCCTGGGTGACGCGGAAGCTCAAGGGGGAGGTCGGCATCCCGCTCTGCACGACGAACCGCATCAACACGCCCGAGGTGGCGGAGCGGATCCTCGCCGACGGCTCGGCCGACCTCGTCTCGATGGCGCGGCCGCTCCTCGCCGATCCCGACCTCGTGCGCAAGGCGGCGGCGGGGCGCGCGGACGAGATCAACACCTGCATCGCCTGCAACCAGGCCTGCCTCGATCACATCTTCCAGCGCAGGATCTGCTCCTGCCTCGTGAACCCGCGCGCCTGCCGCGAGACGGAGCTGCGCCTCGCCCCGGCCGCGCAGCGCAAGCGGATCGCCGTCGTGGGCGCGGGGCCCGCGGGGCTCTCGTGCGCCACCGCGCTCGCGGAGCGCGGCCACGAGGTCGAGCTGTTCGAGGCCGCGCCCGACATCGGCGGCCAGTTCCTCATGGCCGTCGCCGTCCCGGGGAAGGAGGAGTTCCGGGAGACGCTCCGCTACTTCCGCCGCCGCCTCGAGACCACGGGCGTACGGCTCCACCTCGGCGAGAGGGCCACGCCGGACGAGCTCCGGGCGGGCGGCTTCGACGAGGTCGTCCTCGCCACGGGCGTGGTCCCGCGGAACCCGCGCATCCCGGGCCAGGATCATCCGAAGGTCCTCACGTACGTCGACGTGCTCCAGCATCGCAAGCCCGTGGGCCGCCGCGTCGCCATCGTCGGCGCGGGCGGCATCGGCTTCGACGTCGCGGCGTTCCTCGTCCACGAGCCGGCGCCGGCGGGCGAGGAGCTCGCCTCGTGGATGCGGGAGTGGGGCGTCGCGGATCCTGCCGTCTCGCGCGGCGGCGTGGTGGGGCCGCGGCCTTCGCCGCCCGCGCGCGAGGTCCACTTGCTTCAGCGCAAGGCGAGGAAGCCCGGCGCCTCGCTCGGCAAGACGACCGGCTGGATCCACCGCACCGTCCTCAAGAGGAAGGGCGTGCAGATGCTCGGCGGCGTGAACTACGAGCGGATCGACGACCGGGGCCTCGCCGTCACCTTCGGCGAGAAGCGGGAGCGGGCGCGCGTGCTCGAGGTCGACACGATCGTGCTCTGCGCCGGGCAGGAGCCACAGCGGGAGCTCGACGTCCCGCTCCGCCTCCACGGCGTGCGGGTCCACCGCATCGGCGGGGCGGACGTCGCGGTCGAGCTCGACGCGAAGCGCGCCATCGAGGAGGGCTTCCGCGTCGCGGCGGCCCTCTGTGGCCGCCGCGTCTCGCGCGCGCAGGATTCACTCCTCGTTCACGCCCGCATCGTTCTCTGCACCGAGCGCGGCCAGCGCCTCACGGCTGGGCGGGCGCAGCGGCACCTGGAGCGGATCGACCCGCCCCTCCTCCGGACCGCACACCGGGCAATCGCCGCCGCGCACCGGCGCGAGCCACACCGACTGGAACGCGCCCTGCCCCGGTACGTCGCGGAAGATCTCCGGATAGAACCAGTAGCGCGGGACGGTGGAGAGCGTCAGGTACGACGTCCCCTGCGAGACCGCGTCTTCGGCGATCGCGCCGGCGCCGGCCGCGGGCTCGAGGACCGACACGGCGAGCTTCACGGCGGCGCTCGCGACGTGCTGGATGTCCGCCCCGAGCGCGCGCTCGCCGGCGAGCCGCCCGGTGCCGTAGTCGGCTCCACCCTCGACGCGCCCCGCGGTCCGCTCCACCGCGTGGCGGGCGCGCGTCGCGCACAGGTAGCAGGCCGTGCGCTCCGGCACGGTGAGGACGACCTCCCCGCCCCTCGCCCCGGCGTAGAGCCCGACGAAGAGCGCGGGCCGTCCGCGCGCGTAGGCGAAGCGATCGAGCGCGCGCTGGGCCGCGGGATCGTCG
>DASSQM010000464.1:0-9549 GCA_035702465.1 Anaeromyxobacter sp.
GCGTCCCACGCCTTCAGGTAGCCCTCGGGCGTGCCGGTGAAGACGAGGCCGCCGTGCGTGGTGAGGACGCCGCCCCAGTACACGCCCTTGTTGCGGGCCTCCCACACCACGTGGCCGTCCTTCGGGTCGATGGCCTTGAGCGAGCCGATGTAGTCCTTGAAGACCGGCTTGATGACGAAGCCGGCGCCCAGGTACGCCGCGCCCTTCTTGTAGGTGATGGGCTCGTTCCAGATGTCCATGCCCCACTCGTTCGCCGGCACGTAGAAGAGGCCCGTGTCCTCGCTGTACGCCGCGGGGTTCCAGTTCTTGCCGCCGAGGAAGTTCGGGACGGTCCAGACGGTGGTGCCCTTCTGCACCTCGCCCGTCGCGACGGGCTGGACGGCCTTGCTCGGATCGCCGGGGCGGTTGCCGGTCTCGACCGGACGGCCCGTCTTGAGGTCGATCTTCGACGCCCAGGTGATGTTCTTCACGAACGGCGTGGCGTTGAGGAGCTTCCCGCTCTTCCGATCGTTCACGTAGAAGAAGCCGTTCTTGTGGAACATCGCGACGGCCTTCGTGACCTTGCCGTCCTTCTTCAGGTCGAACGGGATGTTCTCGCTGATGGAGTCGTAGTCCCACGCGTCGTTCGGGACGTGCTGGTAGTGCCACACGATCTTGCCGGTATCGACGTCGACCGCGATGGTGGAGTTCGCGTAGAGGTTGTCGCCGGGGCGGTAGTACGGGTTCCACGGCGCCGCGTTGCCGACGCCCCAGAAGCTCAGGTTCGTCTCGGGATCGTAGACGCCGCCGTTCCACGCGCAGCCGCCGCCGTTCTTCCAGAGGTCGCCGGGCCAGGTGGCGTTGGTCGTCCCGGTGATGCCGTTGTCCTGGCCGTCCTTCGTGCCCATCCAGCCTTCGATGGTCGGCCGCTCCCAGACGATCTTGCCGGTGAGCGCGTCCATGGCGGTGACCTTGCCGACGACGCCGAACTCGCTGCCCGCGATGGCGACCATCACCTTGCCCTTCGCGACGATGGGCGAGTGCGTGATCGAGACGCCCGCGGCGTAGTCGCCGAGCGTCTGCTTCCACACGACCTTGCCGGTGTCCTGGTTCAGCGCGACGACCTGGCCGTCGAGGGTGCCGAAGATGAAGAGGTCGCCGAAGAGCGCGCCGCCGCGGTTGATGACGTCGCAGCACGGCAGGATGCCCTCGGGCAGCCGGTGGTTGTACTCCCAGATCTTCTCGCCCGTCCTCGCGTCCACCGCGAACGCGCGGGAGTAGGACGCCGTCGTGAAGATCTTGCCCTTGTAGACGACGGGCTGCGCCTGCTGGCCGCGCTGCTTCTCGCCGCCGAACGAGAACGTCCACGCCGGGACGAGCTTCTTCACGTTCTGCGTGTTGATCTTGGCGAGGGAGCTGAAGCGGTGCTGGTGCGGGGAGCCGCCGTACGACACCACGTCGCCCGGGGTCTTCGCGTCGTTGAGGATGTCGTCGTCGGTCACGCCGGCCCGGGCCGGGAGCGCCGCTGCCGCGGTGAACGCCATCGCGATGGGAAGGGCCGTCCTTTTCCAGAGCCGGCCCAGCGTCACTGCCAAGTTCGCCATATCAGCCTCTCCTCGTTTTCGGATTGGGCGCGGTTCTCCGCCCCGCGAACGGAACGAGGCGCACCCGTGTGCGCCGCGGCGGCCTGAGAGCAACTGCCGCGCCATTTGCGCGCAGCGTGTGCGCCTCGCGGAAGTGGCCGTTCTCACGGGGAAGTTCGGCCGGCGCTGGGCGGGCTGCCGGCCGTGACGAGATGTCGCAGGCCGTGACTCGCATGTGACATGTCACGCGCCGCGAACCGCTGGCGAGGCGCGTCAAGGTCGCGAAACGTCGAGGAACTCGAAGGAGCCCGACCTGGGCGCGGTCCCCGGCGGCTGGCCTGGCTATTGCTGCCCGAAAACGGACTCTTCGCAGCTCGAAGCGAGCGCGAGGCTCGCGAGGCGTCCTGTGCTCTTCGTGCGGCGGCGTTCGAATGCGGCGATGGCCGCGACCCTGCTCGGCGCGCTCTGCGCGGTCGCGCCCGCCGTGGCGCGCCCCGAAGAGCAGGTCGTCGCGGCACCGCAGCCGCAGCCGCAGCCGTCTCCGCAGGCGCAGCCGGAACCACAGCCCAAGCCGCGCACGGAGCCGCGGTCGTACCAGGAGGACATCGTCGTCGAGGCGCCGACGCGGCTCCGCCACGGGTGGACGGGCGCGCCGCCGGGATCCGTCGAGGTGCTCGACGCGAAGCGGCTCCAGGCCTCGGGCGCCCGCACGGTGCAGGACGCGCTGCAGGCGCTCGCCGGCGTCCACCTCGTCGACCAGCAGGGGAACGGGAACCAGCAGGACCTCACCATCCGCGGGCTCACCGCGACGTCGGTCACCGGCGTGCCGCAGGGCCTCTCGGTGTTCCTCGACGGCGTGCGCGTGAACGAGCCGGCGGTCGAGGAGGTGAACTTCGACCTCGTGCCGCTCGCCGAGGTGGAGCGCATCGAGATCGTCCACGGGCCGCAGGCGATCTTCGGCCGGAACACGCTCGGCGGCGCGCTCCACATCGTCACGCGGCGCGGCGGCGACCGGCCCGACGCGCAGGTCGAGGTCGAGGGCGGCAGCGCGCTCTATCGCCAGGTGAAGGCGAGGACGAGCGGGCCCGTCGGGCCGCTCGACGGCTACCTCGCGGCGGAGCAGTCGTACGACGGAGGGTGGCGCGAGAACGGCGCGTCGCGCGTCGGCCGCCTCTTCGGGAAGCTCGGGCTGCGGACGGGCGACACGGACGCGACGCTCTCGTACCAGTTCCAGAAGGACGAGCTGCACGAGCCGGGCTCGCTTCCGCTCTCGATGCTCCAGGCGGATCGGACCGAGAACTACACGCCCGGCGACTTCTTCCGGCCCGAGCTGCAGCTCGTCACGCTGAACGCGACGCGGCGCCTCGCGCCCGGGCTCTCGCTCACGGGGAACGCGTTCCTCCGCGCCCTCGACGCGGAGCAGTTCAACGCGAGCTGGCTCGGTCCGAACACGCGGCTCTTCAACGCGACGCGCACGGTGGGCGCGACGGCGCAGCTCGATCACCGCGCGTCGGCCGGCGTGCTCCGGAACCAGCTCGCGGCCGGCGCCGAGGCGTCGCGCAGCTCGGTCCGCATCACGGTGCACGAGGAGCCGAACGCCCAGAACTCGTCGGATCCCGACCACCCGGATCTGATCCTCCCGGGCGTCAGCGCCGACGTCGCGGACACGCAGCTCGCGGGGGGCGCGTTCGTACAAGATCAGCTCCGCGTGGCGGAGGGGCCGCTCGCCGGGGTCGCCGTCACCGCCGCGCTCCGCTTCGACTGGATCGGCCACGACATCGTCGACACGTCGCCGGGCGACAGCTTCGGCAAGGGGACGCAGGTCCGGTCGTACTCGAGCCTCGTGCCCGCCGTCGGCCTGCGCTGGACGTTCGCCCCGAGGTGGATCGCCTCGGCGTCGTACAGCGGCGGCTTCCGCGCTCCGGCGTTCCTGGAGCTGACCTGCGCGAACATCGACTCGCCGTGCATCGGGCTCCAGTCCGGCGTGGCGCCGGACACCGGGAACGCGCCGCTCCGAGCGGTGCGCTCGCAGTCGTTCGAGGCGGGACTGAGCGCCGCGCCGGTCGACGCCGTGAACGTCTCGTTCACGGTCTTCCGGATCGACCTCCAGAACGACATCTTCGCGGTCACGCTCCCTTCGTCGACCAAGATCGTGTTCCAGAACGTGGGCGACACGCGGAGGCAGGGCGCGGAGCTGAAGCTGCGCGCCGCCGCCGGACCGGTTGCGATCGAGGCGAACTACGCGTTCGTCCTCTCCACGTTCGAGAGCGACGTCCGGCTCGCGACGCCTCGGCTGGTGAGAGATGCCAGCGGCGACCTGCGCAGCGAGCACGTCCTGCGCGGCGCCGAGCTCCCCATGAGCCCGCACCACCGGGTGGCGCTCGGCGCCCGCCTGCGCGCGCTGTCCTGGCTCGATCTGTCGGCCGGCGTCCAGGTGGTGAGCTCGCAGTACTACCTCGGCGACGAGCAGAACGTCGCTCCCAAGCTCCCGGCGTACGCCGTCCTGGGCGCGGGGGCGGAGGCACGGTGGCGGCGGTGGAGCGCGTTCCTGCGAGCGGCGAACCTGCTCGACACGCGCTACGAGGTCTTCGGCACGTTCGCGACGAACGGCAGGGCCGGGGGCACGGCGCCCGAGCCGTTCCTCACGCCCGCGCCACCGCTCCGCATCTTCGCGGGCGTCCGCTGGGAGCTCGAGTGAAGACCCCGCCCAGGAGCGCCGCGTGATCATGCGCCGCAGGACGTTCGTCACGGGCTCGCTCGTCGCCGCGGCGGCGACGGCGGCGGCGGTCTGGCGCGAGCGGCTCGGCTTCCTCGGGGGCGACGCGCCGCCCGCGGACGGAACGCTCCTCCCGGACGGGCGCCGGCTCGTCCGCGGCGCAGCGCTCGCGTTCGGGACGACCGTCTCCATCGCGGCGGTGCACGAGGATCCGGCGGCGGCGCGCGCGGCGATCGGAGTGGCTCTCGCCGAGGTACGGCGCATCGACGCGCTCATGACGGTGTTCCGGCCGGGGAGCGAGGTGTCGCGCCTCAACGCCGAGGGGACGCTCGCGCGTCCCGATCCGCACCTCGTGCGCGTGCTCGAGTTCTCCCGGAACCTGTCCGCGCTCTCGGACGGCGCGTTCGACGTCACGGTGCAGCCGCTCTGGGTCCTCTTCACCGCCTGCGTGCGGGCCCGGCGGCTGCCCGCGGCCGAGGAGCTCGCGCGGGCCCGCGGCCTCGTCGGGTGGGAGGCGCTCGAGGTCTCGCCGCGGCGGATCGCGCTCCGGCGGCCGGGCATGTCCATCACGCTCAACGGCATCGCCCAGGGCTACGCGACGGACCTCGCGACGGCCGCGCTGCGTGAGCGCGGGATCCACGACGCGCTCGTGGACGCGGGCGAGCACGGGGCCGAGGGCGCCCGGCAGCCGGGTCACCCGTGGACGGTGGGCATCCAGCACCCCCGCGACCCCGGCGCGATCCTCGCGGCCGTCGCCATGGACGGACGCTTCCTCGCGGCGTCCGGCGACTACGAGACCGCGTTCAGCGACGACTTCCTCTACCACCACGTGTTCGACCCGCACACGGGCGTCTCGCCGACCCGGCTGAGCAGCGCCGTGGTCGCCGCGGCGACCGGCCTCGAGGCGGACGCCCTCACGAAGCCGATGATGGTCCTCGAGCAAGTGCGCGCCGAGGCGCTCCTCTCGCAGTTCCCCCGCGCGGGCGCCGTCTGGGTCGACAAGGACGCGCGGATCGCCGCCACGCGCAACCTGCCGCTCGTCCCGGTGGCGGGCGAGGCCTCATGATGCGACCGACCACCGCGGCGGCCACGATGCTGGCCGCCCTCGCCCTCTCGGCAGCGCCGGCGACCGCCGCCGCGGAGCCCGCCACGAAGGCGCTCATCCTCGCGACCACCACGAGCACGCAGGACTCGGGGCTCCTCGACGTGCTCGTGCCCGCGTTCGAGAAGGAGACCGGCTACTTCGTGAAGACCATCTCGGTCGGCTCGGGCCAGGCGATCGCCATGGCGCGCAAGGGCGAGGCGGACGTGCTGCTCGTGCACTCCCCGGCGGACGAGAAGAAGGTCGTCGAGGACGGGTTCGGGGTGAACCGCCGCGTCGTCATGCACAACGACTTCGTCGTGGTCGGGCCCGTCACCGATCCCGCCGGCATCCGCGGCGCGAGGACCACCGCCGACGCGTTCGAGAAGATCGCCTCGTCGGGGGCGCTCTTCCTCTCGCGGGGCGACAACTCCGGGACCCACGCGAAGGAGAAGGGCCTCTGGAGATCGGCCGCGGTGAACCCCGAGGGCCGGCGGTGGTACCAGCAGACGGGCCTCGGCATGGGCGACACGCTGAACGTCGCCTCCGAGAAGGGCGGCTACGCGCTCACCGATCGCGCCACCTACCTTTCGCTGAAGAAGTCGCGGGCGATCGCGCTCGAGGTCCTCGTCGAGAAGGAGCCCCTGCTCCTCAACGTCTACCACGTCATCGAGGTCGCCGCGGCGAGGTGGCCGAAGGTGAACGCCGCCGGCGCGCGCGCGTTCGCGGACTTCGTCGTCTCCCCGAGGGCGCAGCAGATGATCGCGCGCTTCGGCGTCGACAAGGTGGGCGCGCCGCTCTTCGTGCCCGACGCGGGCAAGCCGGAGGCGCAGCTGGGGCTCTGATGGATCTCGTCCTCGACGGCCTCGCGAAGGCGATCGCGCTCGTCGTCCACCTCGACCCGGAGGTGGCCGGCATCGCGCTGCTCTCGCTCGAGGTCTCCGGGCTCGCGACGCTCGTGAGCGTGGTGCTCGGCGTCTCGCTCGGCGCGGCCGTCGCGCTGAACCAGTTCCCGGGGAAGAGGGCCGTCGTCGCGATCGTGAACACGGGCATGGGGCTGCCGCCGGTGGTCGTCGGCCTCTTCGTCTCGATCCTCCTCTGGCGGAACGGGCCGCTGGGGTTCCTCGGGCTCCTGTACACGCCGGCGGCCATCGTGATCGCGCAGTCCGTCATCGCGACGCCCATCGTGATGGGGATCTCGATCAGCGCGCTCCAGGCGCTGCCGGCGGCGCTCCGGACGCAGATCCTGGCCCTCGGCGCGACCCGCGCGCAGATGGTGTGGATGCTCGTCCGCGAGGCGCGCCTGCCGCTCATGGCGGGCGTCATGGCCGGGTTCGGCGGCGTCATCTCCGAGGTCGGCGCGTCGATCATGGTCGGCGGGAACGTGCGCGGCTACACGCGCGTGCTCACCAGCGCGACCGTGATGGAGGTCGGGCGCGGCAACTTCGACGTCGCCATCGCCCTGTCCCTGATCCTCCTCGGCGCCTGCCTCGCCATCAACTGGTGCCTCACCGCCATCCAGCAGCGCGAACGGCCGCGATGACCTCCGGCGGCCCGATGCTGGAGGTGCGGGGGCTCCAGGTTCAGCGCGGCGGGCGCGGCGTGCTCGACGTCGCCTCCTTCCACCTCGGCGACGGCGAGTTCGTCTCGCTCATCGGCCCGAACGGCTGCGGGAAGTCCACCCTGCTCCTCTCGATGATGGGGCTCCTCCCCCGCGCCGCGGGCGAGATCCTCTTTCGCGGCGAGGACGTCTTCTCCGGCGATCGCGTCGCGCGCCGCCGCCGGATGGCGATGGTCCTCCAGGAGCCGCTCCTCTTCGACGCGACCGTCCACGACAACGTGGCGGCGGGGCTGCGCCTGCGCGGCCTCGGGCGGGAGGAGACGCGGCGCAGGGTCGGGTACTACCTCGAGCGCTTCCGGCTCGGGGACCTCGCCCAGCGCTCGGCCCGCAAGCTCTCCGGTGGCGAGGCGCGCCGGGTGAGCCTCGCGCGCGCGCTCGCGGTCGAGCCGGAGGTGGTGTTCCTCGACGAGCCGTTCGCGAGCCTGGACGTGCCGACGCGCCAGTCCATCACGGCGGACCTGGAGCGGGCCATCCGGGGGAGCCGCATGGCGGCCGTCCTCGTCACGCACGATCGCTCGGAGGCGCTGCGCCTGTCCGACCGGATCGTGGTCATGAACGAGGGGCGGATCGTCCAGTCCGACGCGCCGTCCGTCGTGATGAACAGCCCCGTGAACGAGTTCGTGGCGAGCTGCGTCGGGATGGAGACCATCCTCCCCGGCGAGGTGGTCCGGCGAAACGAGTGGGAGGTCGCGATCGGCGTCGGCGGCCAGGAGATCGACGCCGTCGCGGAGGCTTCCGTGGGCGAGCAGGTCTACTGCTGCGTGCGGCCGGAGAACGTCGTCATCGAGGTCGTGAACCCCACCCTCACGAGCAGCGCGCGGAACGTGTACCTGGCTCGCATCACGCGCGTCGCTTCGGTCGGGCCGTACCTCGAGGTGCGCCTCGACTGCGGGTTCCCGCTCGTGGCGCACGTCACGCCCGATTCGTTCGCCCTCCTGCGGCTCGAGGAGGGCAAGCGCGTGTGGGCGTCGTTCAAGGCGACGGCGATCCACGTCATCCGGAAGCGCCGCGCGAGCGCGGCGGCCGCCGGCCCGGCGCCGGCCAACGAGAGCGTCGCCGACGGCGCCGCGAGCACGCAGAGGTGAGCGGCATGCCCCCGCCCGAAGACTCCTCCCGCGAGCGGTACTCCCGGCAGTCGAGGTTCTGGGCGATCGGCGACGCCGGCCAGGAGCGGCTCCTCGCCGCGCGGGTCCTGGTGGTGGGCTGCGGCGCGCTGGGGTCCGCGGCCGTCGACCTCCTCGCGCGCGCCGGCGTCGGGCTCCTCACGGTGGTCGACCGCGACTTCGTCGAGCTCTCGAACCTGCAGCGCCAGCTCCTCTTCGACGAGGCCGACGCGCAGGCGGGCCTGCCGAAGGCGGTCGCGGCCGCGCGCGCCGTCCAGCGCATCAACTCGGACGTCGAGGTCCGGCCGATCGTCATGGACGTCACCCCGGCCAACGTCGAGGCGCTCGTGGCGGGTGCCGACGCCGTGCTCGACGGCACGGACAACCTCGAGACCCGCTACCTCCTGAACGACGCCTGCGTGAAGGCGGGCGTGCCGTGGGTGTACGGCGGCGCCATCGGCGCGACGGGGATGTCCAGCACGATCGTGCCCGGCGAGACCGCCTGCTTTCGCTGCCTCTTCCCGGACAAGAACCCGGCGGGCGCGCTCGCCACCTGCGAGACGTCCGGCGTGCTCGGGTCGACCGTCGCGGTGGTGGCGGCGATCCAGGTCGCCGAGATCCTGAAGCTGCTCGTGGGCGATCGCGAGCACCTGAACCGCGGGCTCACGGCCATCGATCTCTGGGCGAACGAGCTCCAGCGCGCCGAGCGCGTGGAGCGCCGGCCCGCGTGTCCGTGCTGCGGCGCCCGCCGCTTCGAGTACCTCGAGGCGCGCTCGACGAGCCAGACCACCTCGCTCTGCGGGCGGAACGCCGTCCAGGTGAGCCCCGGGCGCCCCGTCGCGCTCGACCTCGCCGCGCTCGGGCAGCGCCTCGCCGCCGCCGGCCGCGTGATCGCGACGGAGCACCTCGTGCGGCTCCTCGTGGGCGGGCACGAGCTCACCGTGTTCGGCGACGGCCGCGCCATCGTGAAGGGCACCTCCGACCTCGCGCAGGCGCGCTCGCTCTACGCGCGGTACGTCGGGGCGTGACAGGCGCACGCGGGCCGGGACCGGGCGCGGGATGATCTACCTCGACAACGCCGCGACGTCGTTCCCGAAGCCGCCGGCGGTCGCCGAGGCGATGTCCGAGCTCCTCGCGCACGCCGCGGGGAATCCCGGGCGCGCGGGGCACGTCCTCGCCGTCGCCGCGCAGCGGGTGGTGGGCGAGACGCGGCGGGTCGTCGCGTCGTTGCTGGGCGCGCCCGACCCCGCGCGCGTCGTGTTCACGCAGAACGCCACCGAGGCGATCAACCTCGCGCTCTGGGGCGTCCTCCGGACCGGCGACCGCGTGGTGACGACGGGGATGGAGCACAACGCCGTCGCGCGGCCGCTCGCGGCGCTCGCCGACCGCGGCGTCGCCGTGGCGCGCGTGCCGTGCGGCCCGGACGGCGCGCTCGACCCCGCCGACCTCGAGCGCGCGCTCGCGGC
>DASSQM010000465.1:0-2920 GCA_035702465.1 Anaeromyxobacter sp.
CGCCGGCGAGGCCGTCGATTCCCGCCGCGTCGATCGCGATCCGGAGCACCGTCGCCTGTCGGGGTGCGAGGTCCGGCGCCGGCAGCTCGGGGTCGGGGGAGGTGATCGGGCCGCGCGTCGCGGCGGCCCGGTCCGAAGGGATCGTCTGGCGCTGGGGCTCGCGAGCGGCGCGCGCGCCCTCGACCGGCGCCGGGGACGGGCTCGGCACCATCGCCCCGACGACGACGCGCACCTCGGTGCGCCCGAACCGCACCGTCGCGCCGTCCGGCACGCGGCTCTCCGTGACGCGCTGGTCGTCGACGAACGTTCCGTTCCGGCTGTCGAGGTCCACCACCCAGAGCTCGTCGCCGCGCCGCTCGAACATGGCGTGCATGCTCGAGATCCACGGATCGAAGATGAGGCAGTGGGCCTCCTCCGAGCGGCCAACGACCGTGGGTACGTCGGCGAGGAGGAACACCTTCCCGGCGCTGGCGCCGTTCAGGACGACGATCTCCGCCACTTTCCGCCCGCCCTTTCTGCGACCCCGCCAGCATCCATGATACCCTGGCTCACGGTTCCCGCATGCCCGTCTCTTCCCCATCGGCCCCGCCCGGCGGGGTGAAGGACCGACTGGTGGGCAAGGTCCTGGGCGGAAGGTATCGGGTGATCTCCCACCTCGGCGAAGGCGGCATGGGCTCCGTGTACCTCTGCGAGCACGCCGTGCTGCGCCGGCGACTCGCGGTGAAGGTGCTCCGCCCGGACCTCGTGTCCGACCCGGAGCTCGTGGACCGGTTCCGCAACGAGGCGATCGCCGCGAGCCGCATCGGGCAGGAGAACGTCGTCGACGTGCTCGACTTCGGCACGGCCGAGGACGGCGCGCTCTACTACGTGATGGAGGCGCTCGACGGCCGCAGCCTGGGCGCCGCCATCCGCGAGGACGGCCCGCTCGAGGTGGGGCGCGCGCTCGGAGTGCTCGAGCAGATCTGCCGCGCGCTCGCGGCCGCGCACGCCCGCGGCGTCGTGCACCGCGACGTGAAGCCGGACAACGTCTTCCTCGCGCGCAGGGAGGACGGGTCCGAGATCGCGAAGGTGATCGACTTCGGGATCTCGCACGTCCCGCCGACGAGCGGCGGCGCGCCGATCACCCGCACCGGCGCCATCATCGGGACGCCGGAGTACATGGCGCCGGAGCAGGCGGCGGGCGCGCCCGTGGACCTGCGCTCCGACGTCTACGCGGTGGGAGTGCTCGCGTACGAGATGCTCACGGGCGAGCTGCCCATCGCGGCGGCGACGCCCATCGCGACGCTCGTCGCGCACCAGACCCGCACCCCGGATCCGCCCAGCCGGCGGCGCGGGACCATCCCCCTCGAGGTGGACGCGCTCGTCCTGCGCGCGCTCGCGAAGAGGCCGGAGGAGCGGTTCGCGTCGATGGACGCGTTCGCGGCGGAGGTCGGCCGCGTGCGCGCCGCGTTCCTGCGATCCGCGCTGCGGGCCCAGCGGCCGTCGTCGCCGCGCGGGCACACGATCGCGCTGCCGGAGAGCCGGGAGGAGCTGGCGAGGACGCTGCGGGTCCGGCGCGTCGCGCGGGTCGCGCTGCTGCTCGTGCTCTTCGCGGCGCTGTGCGGGGCGGCGTGGCTGTCGGTGGCGAGGACGAGGGAGCGGGTGGCGACGAGCGCGGGCGCGGCGGCGGTTCCGACCGCGACCCCGACCTCGACCCCGACCACCACCCCGACCACGACCGCGACCGCGACCGCGACCCGGACCGCGACATCCACCCCCACCGCGCTGTCGGTCCCCGCCGCCGTCCGCGCCGACGAGCCGAGCGGCGCCGCTCCGCGCTCGCCCGAGCGCCTGCCCGAGGCTGCGCGACCGAAGCCGACCCGCCGCGCGCGCCCCGCCGAGGTCCGGCAGGAGGACGACGGCCTCAAGGATCCGTACTCGACAGGCGGCGAGCTCAAGGACCCGTTCCAGTGAGCCGCTTTGCCGCCGTGCTCGCCGTCCTCGCGCTCCTCGCGCCCGCGCCCGGGCACGCCGACGACGTCGCGGAGGCGAAGGCGCGCTTCAAGAAAGGGGCGGAGCTGTACCGCGCGGGGAAGTGGCGGGAGGCGATCGCGGAGTTCGAGGCGGCGTACCGGCTGAAGCCCGCCGGCGCGATCCACTTCAACGTGGCGCAGTGCCGCGAGCGGCTCTCCGAGTGGCCCGGCGCGCTGCGCGCGTACCACGACTACCTCCGCGAGGTGCCCGACGCGAAGGACCGGGCCGCCGTCCGCGCCTCGATCGGCAGGGTCGAGGGCAGGCTCGCCGCGGCCGGCGTGCAGGCCCTCCTCGTCTACTCCGATCCGCCCGGCGCCGCGGTGGTGCTGGACGGCCGGCCGCGCGGGACGACGCCGTTCCACATCGTCCTGCCGCCGGGGAGCTACGCGCTGTCGCTCGCGCTCGACGGCTACGAGCCGGTGAAGGAGGACGTGGCGCTGCCCGCCACCGCGTCGCGCGTGGTGGACGTCGTGCTCCGCGCCGCGGCGCCGTCGCCCGCGCCGCCGAGCGCCGCCGCGCCCGCTTCGCCGCCCGCGCGCGCGGCGCCGCCGGCGCCCGCCGCGGGACCGCAGCCGCCCGACCTCCGTGCGAAGCCTCCGGCCGCATCGTCGCTCGCGACGCCCGCGCCCGCGCCCAAGCCGGCGGAGAAGAGACGCGTCTATACGTGGATCGCGGCGGGGACGGCGGTCGCCGCGGTGGCGGTGGGCGGCTGGTTCGGGTACTCCGCGCGCAAGGACGAGAGCGCGATCCACTCGAGCACGCCGCCCGCCGGGGCGACGCCGGACCAGCTCGCCGCGTACCAGCGCGACCTCACGCAGCGCACGAGCGACGCGAAGTCGAAGGCGCGCACGGCGAATCTCTTCTACGCCGCCGGCGGCGCGGCGGCCGCCGCGGGCGTGACGCTCTT
>DASSQM010000466.1:0-3659 GCA_035702465.1 Anaeromyxobacter sp.
GAGGCAGAGCTTCTCGCGCGGCTCGTTCACGAGGCCGGCGTAGTCGGCGGAGTGGGCGGCGTGGCACGAGAGGCAGCTGCCCTGGCGGACGGCGGTGTGGACCACCTTCTGCTGGTCCTTGCGCGCGTGGCAGCCGTAGCACAGCTCCGGCTCCGTCTTGATGAGCGTCCACTTCGACGAGGTGCGCGAGCGGCACTTGCCGGCCTCGGCCGTCGCCGCGCGGTGGCACGAGGTGCAGTCGTGCTTCTGGAAGACGCCGTGCTGGATGCGGCCGCGGAGGATCGGCGCGTGACAGCCGGTGCAGCGCTCCGCCTCCTGCGACGAGGCCGGCTTCGGCGCCGGCGCTGCGCCCTGCGGCGGAGGAGGGAGCGGGACGCGCTTCGCCCCCGCGGGCGGCGGCGGGAGCGGGACGCCCTGCGGTGCCGCGGAAGAGGGCCACGCGGCGCTCGCCGCGAGCGCGAGCGCAAGGACGCCGGCCGCGACCGCGCGAGCTCCGGCATCGAGCGCCCGGGAGCTCGCGGAGGGGGGGCGGCTCGCGGCGGATCTCGCGGACACGGGGGTCTTCACTCCGTTCGGACGAGCGGCGCAGGGGGACAAGTGGGCGCCGGGCTGTGCAATCGAGGTGCCCGCCGAAGTACTCTGGGTTCGGAGTGCGGTTGACGGCGCGTCGCAGGGGTGCGGCGAGGTGCGCACCCCCTGATTCGAGCAGGTTGCGGCGGCGGAATGCCGCAGGGTCCAAATGCAGCCGTTTCGCTGTCCCGAGGTCGTGGGGCGAAAAGGCGCAAGGCTTGCGTCATTTCACCCAGCAGTCCTGAGGAATCTGGCGCGCGGCCACAGGGCACGGACCTTGCTGAATACCTGCAACGTCTCGTGAAAGGAGCGAAGGTGCTCGTCGCGGTCGGCCTGGATCACAGGCGTGCCAGCCTCGCGGAGCGGGAGTGCCTCGCCCTGTCCCCGGACGCCCTCGAGAGCGCTCTCGCCGCGTACGCCGCGCTCGACGGGATCGACGAGGTCGCGGTCCTCTCCACGTGCTGCCGCGTCGAGGTGTTTGCCGCGACGCGTTGTCCTGCCGCGGCGGCGCTCGCGCTGCGCCAGGCGCTCGCCGGGCGGGGAGGCGGAGAGCTGCCGCTCGTCGAGCTCCACGGCGACGAGGCATTTCGCCACCTCGTGCGCGTCGCGGCGAGCCTCGAGTCCTCGATCCTCGGCGAGCCGCAGGTGCTCGGACAGGTGAAGGACGCCTTCCGGCGCGCCGCCGAGGCCGGCGCCGCCGGCAAGGAGCTCGCGGGCGTCCTCGGCCGCGCGCTCGCCGCGGCGAAGCGCGTCCGGACGGAGACCGCCATCGGCCGCGCGGGCGTCTCGTGGGGCCACGCCGCCGCGGCGCTCGCGGAGAAGGTGCTCGGGCCATTGTCCGCGCGGCGCGTCGCCGTCGTGGGCGCCGGCGAGCTCGCCCGGGTCTGCGCGCAGCACCTCGCGGCGCAGGGAGCCTCGATCGCCGTCCTGAACCGCACCGGCGCGAACGCGGAGGCGCTCGCCGCCGAGGTCGGCGGGACGGCGCTGCCGCTCGACGCGCTCGCGGCCGAGCTGCTCCGCGCGGACGTCGTCGTCGCCGCGGCGCCCGTCGCGGGCGCGTTCGGGCCGCAGGAGATGGCGAACGTCGCCGCCGCGCGGCGGCGCCCGCTCGTCCTCGTGGACCTCGCCATGCCCCGCGCGATCCCGGCGGAGACGGCGCGCGTGCCGGACATGTACCTGTGCGATCTCGACGACCTCGGCCGCGTGCTGCGCGGATCGCTCGAGGAGCGGGCCGGCGCCGTCGCGGACGCGGAGCGGATCGTCGAGGAGGAGGTGCGGACGTTCGCGCGCGAGGAGGCGGAGCGCCGGGCGGCGCCGCTCATCCAGGAGATGCGATCCCGCGCGAGCGCCATCGCGCGCGAGGAGGTCACGCGCACGCTCAAGCGGCTCGGCGAGGATCCCGAGATCGCGAAGCGCCTCGACGCCATGGCGGGCTCCATCGTGTCGAAGCTCCTTCACCAGCCGAGCACCCGGCTCCGCCGCGCGGTGCGCGACGGCGGGGAAGGGGAGGCGCTGGTCGCCGCCGCCGTCACCATCTTCGACCTCTCCCCCGACGCGATCGAGACCGCGGCGCAGCAGCGCTGATGCCCGCGTGATCCCACCGCTTCCCCCGGCTTCCACGGTGCGCTGGTCCCTGCGATGATGGCGGCTTCCCCCACTCCCCCGGAGCCCCGCGGGATGAACCTCCTCGAGCGCGCGTTCCGCAGCCTGGACTCGAGCGTCCGCGCGCGCATCCTCCTGCCGACCGCGGTGCTGTTCGCCATCACGCTCGCGGCGATGGTGGCGGCGGCCGTGCACCTCTACGGCGCCGACATGGAGCGCGGCCGGCGCGATCGCGCGGAGCTGCTCGCGGGCATGGTGGCGGGCGGCATCTCGAACGTCATGCTGGCGGGCCGGCCGCAGGAGGTGCCGCAGCTCCTCGACGCCCTCGTGGCGCACGGCTCGGACCTCGTGCTGGCGAGCCTCGTGTCCAAGAACGGGCACGTCTCCGCGTCGTCGTCGCCGGCGCAGCTCGGCACCATCCCGTGGCGGGACCTCCACCGCTTCGAGCGGACCACCGTCGTCGTCGGGCCCGCCGGGAACGACTCGGAGTACGCCGTCATCCAGCCCATCGCGAACGCCGCGGCGTGCACGCGCTGCCACGGCACCGAGTCGCGCGTGAACGGCTGGCTCGACCTGCGCTTCACGCGCGGGCCGGTCCTGCAGGCGCAGGGGCAGCTCGCGAAGACGCTCTTCGTCTCCGCCGCGGTGGCGTTCGTGTGCCTGCTCGCCATCGCGCTGTGGCTCCTCGGCCGCGAGGCGGTGACGCCGCTCCAGCGCCTCGTCACGGCGATGAAGCGCGCCGAGGCGGGGGACCTCACCGTGAAGGCCGACGAGGGCCGGCCGGACGAGCTCGGCGTCGCCGCGCGCGGGTTCGACGCGACGCTCGCGGCGCTCCGGCGGAGCCAGACCGAGCTCGAGGCGTTCTACCGCGAGCGCATGGTGCGCGCCGATCGCTTCGCCGCCGTCGGCGAGATCGCGACCGGGCTCGCCCACGAGATCAAGAACCCGCTCGCCGGGCTCTCCGGAGCGCTCGAGCTCCTCGCGGAGGACCTCCAGAAGGACCCGCGGCAGACCGAGATCGTGCGCGAGATGCGCCACCAGGTCTCGCGCCTCACGCACACCATGGAGAGCCTCCTCAGCTTCGCCCGGCCGGCGAAGGCGAAGCTCCGCTCCACGGACGTGAACGCCTGCATCGAGAAGGTGCTGTTCCTCCTCAAGCAGCAGTCGCGCGGCGGCGTGGTGTCGATCGCGCCCGAGCTGTCCGCCGGGATCCCCCACGTGCTCGCGGACCCGTTCCAGCTCGAGCAGGTCTTCCTCAACATCTGCCTCAACGCGTACCAGGCCATGAACGGCGGCGGCACGCTCACCGTGCGGACGCGCGCCGGCGACGGGAACGTGGTGGTGGAGGTGGAGGACACCGGCCCCGGCATCCCCTCCGAGCTCCGCGCCCAGGTCTTCAAGCCGTTCTTCACGACGAAGCGGGAGGGGAACGGGCTCGGCCTCGCCATCTCCGCCCGCATCGTGGCTGAACACGGCGGCCACATCGG
>DASSQM010000467.1:0-11121 GCA_035702465.1 Anaeromyxobacter sp.
AAGCCATGAACCCGCGGCGCGCAAATGCAGGAAGCCACGGCGTGCAGGGAGCCACCGCGCGCTCACGCGGCGGACGGTCGCTTTTCACGTTCCGGCGAACTGGACGGCGCCGAACACGAGCGTCGGGGTCCGCATCGCGGAATACCGGTAGGGATCGCTCCCGACCGCCTCGAGGCGGCGCCAAAGCTCGAGCTGGTTGCCCGAGACGTTCATCTCGCCCACGGGCTCGGCGAGCCGGCCGCCCCTCACGCGGAAGCCGCGCACGCCCAGCGAGAAATCCCCGGTCGTCCCGTTGGAGTTTCCCCCGAGGAAGCCGGTGACGAGGATCCCCTCCCCCAGGTCCGCGAGGAGCTCGCCCTGCGGCTTCGCGCCCAGCGCCCACCTGAGGTTCGACGGGCGCGCGGTCGTCGGCGGGATGCCGAGCTTCCGCCCGTAGTACGTGTCGACGAGGTAGCTGCGCACGACGCCCTGCTCGAAGAGCGGAAAGGGCTTCGCGGAGATCCCCTCCGAGTCGTACAGGCGCGAGCCGAGGCCGCGGGGGACGAGCGGATCGTCCGAGACGTCGAGGAGCGCGCTCCCGATCGGCTGCCCGAGCTTCCCCTCGAGGAACGAGCGCTTCTGCTGCAGCGCGGAGGCGGCGAGCGGACCGACCAGCATGGCGACGAGGCGCCCCGACGCGCGGTTGTCCACCGCCATGCCGAGCACGGCCGACTCGCCCTTGACGGAGCCGACCCGGGCGAGCGCGCGGTCCGCCGCGCGGCGGCCGACCGTCTCCGGCGCCTCCATCGCGGCGCGGAACCGGCCCCCCGACGCGGCGTACTCCTCCGGTCGGCGGCCGTCCGGGTCCTTCACGGTGACCTCCGCGGAGATCCAGAAGTCCGTGCCGCGCTTCGTCCCCTCGAAGCCGTTCGTCTGGACGAGGGCGCTCTCGCCGAGCGTGTCGGAGACGCTCGTCGTGACCGACAGGATCCGGTCCGCGCCGGGGACGCCGCGCGCCGCCGACTCGGCGGCCTCCGCCATGCGCCGGCGCTCGCCGGCCTCCAGCGCGCCGTGGGTCGGGTCCTCGAGCTCGAGGTCCACCTCCGGCCGGTTCCGGTACAGCTCGGGCTCGGGGAGGCGGCGGTGGGGATCCTGCGCGAGCGTCCGCGCGAGCGCGACGGAGTCCTCGACGAACCGCTCGAGCGCCTCGGGGCGGAGATCGCTCGTCGAGACGGAGGCGTACCGGCCGTCCACGTAGAGGTCGAGGCCGAGCCCGCGGGTGGTCGCCTCGGTGACCTTCTCCACGCGGCCGTCGCGCCAGGCGATCTCGACGTGGCGCGCGCGGTACGCGCCGGCGGCGGCCTCGTTCGCGCCCTTCCTCAGGGCGAGCTGCGCGGCGTCGCGGGTGACGTCGAGCAGGTCGTTCTTCGCGGCCACGATCAGCTCCCCCGCCCGCCGACGGTCATCGACGACACGCGCACCGTGGGGAGGCCCTGCGACACGGGGACGCTCTGGCCGTCCTTGCCGCACGTCCAGCCGCCCTCGTCGATGGCGAGGTCGTCGGAGACCATGTCGACCTTGAGGAGCGCCTCGGGGCCGTTGCCGATGATGTTCACGTCCTTCACCGGCCGCGTGAGCTTCCCGTCCTCGATGAGGAAGCCGTTCTTCACGTAGAACGTGAAGTCGCCCGCGCCGATGTTCACCTGGCCGTTCGAGAAGTTCTGGCAGTAGATGCCGCGCTTCACCGAGCGGATGATCTCCTCGGTGCGGTGGGGCCCCGGCAGCATGTAGGTCGAGCGCATGCGCGGGAGCGGCGGGTGGCGGTAGCTCTCGCGCCGGCCGTTGCCCGTGGGGTTCACGCCGTAGTGCTTCGCGGAGATCGCGTCGTGCAGGTAGGTGGCGAGGACGCCGTCCTCCACGAGCCGCGTCGTGCCGGCGGCGTTCCCCTCGTCGTCGACGTTGATGGCGCCGCGCGCGCCCGGGTTCGCCGCGTCGTCCACGATGTTCACGAACGGCTGGGCGATGCGCTTGCCGATCTTGTCCGCGTAGATCGAGACGCCCTTGCGGTTGAAGTCGGCCTCCATGCCGTGGCCGATCGCCTCGTGGAGGAGGATGCCGGACGAGCCGGCGGCGAGCACGACCGGCATCTCGCCGGCCGGCGGCGGCCCGGCCTCGAAGAGGACGGTCGTGCGGCTCACCGCCTCCCGCACCACGCGGTCGAGCCGGTCGGGCGTGTAGAACTCGAAACCGGCGCGGCCCGCGACGTTGTAGCCGTTCTGCTCGCGGCGGCCCTTCTCCTCGGCGAGGAGCGACAGGAAGAGGAGCGTCATCGGCTGCGCGTCCTCGACCACCCGGCCGGAGGAGTCGGCGACGAGGATCGCGCCCGACTCGTCGCGCAGGTACACGTTCACCTTTCGTACGCGGGGGTCGGAGGCGAACGCGCGCTCGTTCAGCGCGGAGAGGAGGGGGAGCTTCTCCTCGGGCCGCACGTCGTCCCACGGCCGGACGAGCGGGTAGCGGTCCGGGAGGCCGCCCGAGACGTGCAGCGAGACGGGCCCGTCGCGCGACGGGCCGTCCGCGATGGCCGCCGCGGTGCGGGCGCACGCGACGAGCGCCGGGAGCGACAGGTCCTCGGTGTACCCGTAGCCCGTCTGATCGCCCTTCACGACGCGCACGCCGGCGCCGAGCTCGATCGACGCGTGCGCGCGGTTCACCGCGCCGTCCTCGAGGCCGACGTCGGAGGCGACGCGGTGCTGGAAGTACACGTCCGCGTGGTCGCCGCCGCGCGACAGCGCCGCCGACAGCGTGGCGCGGATCAGCGCGGGCGTCACCCCGAAGCGCGCGAAGTAGCCGATGCCCTCTCGTTCCCCTCGTTCCATCGCCGCGGGAACATAACGGCGCCGCGCGCGGGATGCCCGTCCGTGACGGCCCCGTCCGGGCGTGCCTCGGCGCGGCCTTCCGGGCGGGGAGGAGGTGCTAAACAAACAGTCATGCCCAAGGCCAACCTGAACGGCACCGAGCTCCACTATCGCGACGGCGGCAGCGGCAAGGACGTGGTGCTCCTCCTGCACGCGTTCCCGCTGCACTCGGGCATGTGGGCGCGGCAGATGGCGGCGCTCGGGAAGCGCCACCGCATCATCGCGCCGGACTACCGCGGCCTCGGGAAGAGCGGCGTGTCGACCGAGGCCTCGACCATGGAGCTGCTCGCGCAGGACGTCCGGGCGCTCCTCCAGCACGTGCGCGTGGAGCGCGCGGCGGTGGTCGGGCTCTCCATGGGCGGCTACCTGGCGTTCGAGCTGTACCGGCAGGCGCCGGCGCTCTTTCGCGGCCTCGTGCTCTGCGACACGCGCGCGGGCGCGGACAACGACGAGGGCATGGCGACGCGGGAGAAGTTCGCGAAGGCGGCGCTCGAGAAGGGGCTGACCTGGGTGGCGGACGAGATGGTGCCCAAGCTGCTCCGGCCGCAGCCGGACCCGGCGACCGTGAAGGAGGTCCGCGCGCTCGTCGCCGAGGGGACGCCGGTGGGCGTCGCCGCCGCGCAGCGCGGGATGGCGCGCCGGCCGGACTCGACGCCGACGCTCGCGACCATCGCCTGCCCTGCGCTCGTCGTGGTCGGCGAGGAGGACGGCCTCACGCCGCCGGCGGAGGCGGAGAAGATGGCGAAGGGGATCAAGGGCGCGAAGCTCGTCCGCATCCCGAGGACGGGACACCTCTCGAACCTGGAGGCCGCGGAGGCGTTCGACGCCGCGCTCGAGGCGTTCGTCTCCTCGCTCCCGGCCTGAGCCTACCGCCGCGGCCCCGGCGCCGAGGCGGGCACGACCGGCGACGCCGGCGCGAAGCCCTGCGCCTGCCCGTCGCGCATCGGCGAGGGCTCGGCGACCACCTTCACCTCGAGCACGGAGCGATCCGCGAGGCGGAGCTCGCCCTGGAGCGCGTCCATCATCCGGAACGACACCGCGCCGAGCTCGAACGGCGCCGCGCGGTCCGCGTGGAGGATGCGCAGCGCCACCGGCCGGTCGTCGTACGAGTTCGTGTTCACGACGACGAGCGACTCGAGCCGCGCGCGGAGCGCCTTCCGCGGCGGCGTCACGAACTCGCGGCCGTCGGGGAGCACGAGCGAGGCTTGGAGGTCCGGCTTGTTCTCGTGGGGCAGCGCCTCGTACACGTCGATCGCCGCCGCGCGACGCCCGCCGCCGCCGTCGAGCGCCGCCGACGCGAGCATGCCCACGAGCCGCTCGAAGTCGCGCGAGCGGCCGCCGGCCCATGGCGATCCGTCGGGCCGGAACGGCTTCACGAGCACGGTCCGGACGCGGATCGCCCACGGGCGGATGCGCACGCGCTCGAGCTCGGCGGCGGCGAGCTGGCCCTGGTCCATGCCGGTCCTCACCGCCTCCTCGTACGCGGCGGTGGCGCGCGGCCAGTCGCGGCGCTGCACCGCCTGCTCGCCCTGGACCAGCGCGTGGGCGTAGCGGCCGAGCGCCTCGGCGCGACCGCCCCTCTTGAACTTCTGCGCCGCGTCGTACCGCGCCGCCGCGTCGGCGAAGCGGCGGTCGCGCAGCAGCGCGTCGCCGGCTCGCGCCTCCTGCTCGTACTGCTGGTCGAGCCAGCGGTCGTACTCGGCGCGCGCCTGGTCGAGCGCCGGGCGGACGCGGGCGTCGACGTTCGCGGCGAGCCCGAGCAGCTCGACCGCCTCGGCGTACTGACGTGCCGCGCGGCGGCGCTGCGCCTCGTCGACGGCGCCGCGGACGAGGCCCGCGGAGATGCGCGTCGCCTCCGCCTGCACGCCGGGATCGTTCGTCACGGCGCGGGCGCGCTCCCACTGCGCGAACGCCGCCTTGTGATCGCCGCGCGCGCTCGCGTCCTGCGCCCCGCGCAGGCGGAGGAGCCCCACGTTCCGGGCCGCGTCGGCGCGCATCGCGGCGAGCTCGCCGTTGCCGGCGTCGAGGCGCAGCGCGTAGTCGGACTCGCCGTACACGCACTCCCAGTCGTTCGATACCCGGCAGGCACGCGCGGCGGCGATGGCGCCCTGGAGCGCGTTCTGCCGGGCCTGCTCGTACTTCGCCTTCTTCTCGGGGTTCGCCGGATCCTTCTGCAGCGCGTCGGCGTACTGGCGCTCCGCGGCCTTCCAGTCGCCCACGGCGGCGGCACGGTCGCCGAGCTTCTCGGCGCTGGCGCACGCGGCCAGGACGGCGAGCACGGTGAGTGATGGGAGTCGGCGCATCGGGGGTCTCCGGGCGGGGGGTGACTCCGAGGCTAGCTCGTCGGAGTGGCCCTGTCGTGGATCCGACCGGCGACGGCGGAGGTGGATGTGCGTGTGACGGAAAGAAAAAGGGGCACCGCCGACGGCCCAGTCGACGGCGCCCCCTACTCCCCAGAGGAGAGGAGTTGGCCAGCTTCCCGTTAGGTGCCCGCGGGAAGTCGCTTGTGACATGGGAACGGACGAGCCGGGACTTTATTTCGCCCCCGCGCGCCGCCCCTGCGTGTCGTGTCGCGCCGCCCGGCGACGCGGCGATCGGACGGGCGTCAGGACGGCTGGCGCACGGCGTCCGTGAGCGCGCTCACGACGGCGGAGAGCACCTTCTCCACCTGTGCGCGCTCCTCTGCTCCGAACGCGGGATCCTCGTCGGCCAGGTTGTCGAGCTGCTCCTCGACGTACGCGGCGACGGCGGGCTGCGCCTCCTCGAGGACCGGGGGCTCCTTCTCGATCTCGCGCAGGTCGCGGTGCTCGACGGCGCCGAGGCGATCGCCGAACGCCTGGTCGAGCATGGCCCATGCCTCGAACGCGAGGTCCATCGCGGCGAGCGCGCCGGACTCGGGGAGCGGGACGGCGTCGAGCCACGCGACCACGTCGGGCTGCACGTTCTGGAACCGATCGCGCCGGCGCTGGAGCTCGCGCGGCGGGAGCGCCGCGAGGTGGCGCCAGACCACGTCGACGAGGTCGCCCGGAACGGTGTCCCCGGGGACGGACCCTCGGTCGGGGAGCGGCGGCACCGGCGGCGGCGCGTCCACGACGACCGGCGCGTCGTCGCGCGGCCCGAGCCCCGCCGCGACGCGCGCCCACAGGCCGAAGAGGTTCGCGTACAGGCGCCGCGCCTCGTCGGGCCCGGCGAAGCGCGGCTCCACGGGGAAGAGGCCCGGGATGACGGCGGAGCGCGGCTCCCCCTTCTTCTGCGCGCGCGCGAACGCCTCGGCGACCTCCTCCGCGCCGTGCGCGGACCCGGCGCGCCGCAGCAGCGTCGTGAGCACCTCCGGCCCCTCGTACGCGGGCTCGATCCCGGACGTCGACTGCCCGCCGCCGCCGCGCCGCTTCGTCATCGCCCGTCCTCCGGGGCCTGCGCGCGCGCCGCGAACCAGCGGACGACGCTCCGCGGGAAGAAGGAGCCGGTGGAGGTCACGACCCGGTAGAACAGCGTCGGCACGTGCACCACCTGGCGCCGCGCGATCTGGGCGAGCGCCTCGGCCGCGGCCTCGTCCGCGCCGAGACGGGCGGGCGGGCTGCGGAAGCGCTTGTCCGTGCCGGAGACGGCGCCGAACTCCGTCGCGACGGGACCCGGGCAGTAGGCGCCGGCGAAGACGCCCGTGCCGCGCAGCTCCTCGGAGAGACCCTCCGTGAACGAGAGCACGAAGGCCTTCGAGGCGCCGTAGACGCTCATGAACGGGGTGGGCTGGAACGCGGCGGCGGAGGCGACGTTGAGGAGCACGCCCTCGCCGGAGGCGCGGAGCTGCGGGAGCACGGCGTGGGTGATCGCGACGAGCGCCTCGCAGTTCACGCGGACGAGCCGCGCGAGCACGGCGCGATCCTGGCGCGCGAACGGGCCGTACGCGCCGAAGCCCGCGTTGTTCACGAGCCACGCCGCGCCGCCGCGGCTGCGCGCGGCGTCCGCGATCCGGTCGGCGGCGCCGTCGGCCGCCACGTCGAGCGCGAGCGCGTGCACGGTCGCGCCGCCGGCGGCCGCCGCCTCGTCCGCGAGCGCGCGGAGCCGGTCCTCGCGGCGCGCGACGGCGAGGACGGGGCGTCCGGCGCGCGCGAGCCGCTTCGCGAGCGCGGCGCCGATCCCCGCGGAGGCGCCGGTCACGATCGCGAGGCCCGGGCGGGTCGTGGGGGGTGTCATCGGCGGGGGAGTGTAACGCGACGGGGCGGGGCGTGTGTGCGCCCCGCCCCGCCCGTGGTCCGCTCCCCCGCGGCCCTCGGCCTTTACTCGTCGTCCCAATCGTCCGGGCCGTTCGACCCGCCCGCCATCGCGCCCGGTCCCATCGGCCCCATCTCCATCCCGGTGGTGGGGCCGCCGCGCATGCCCGGCCCGCCGGGCCCGCGCATCATCCCGGGCTGCATGTGCATGCCCGGACCGTGCATCCCGGGGCCGCCGCGGCCGAAGCGGCGCTCGAACCGCGAGAGGAAGAGGACCGCGCGCGCCTTCTTCTCGGGCGAGAGGTCCTTCGTCACGGTCGTCACGAGCTCGCGATCGAGCGCCTGGATCTGCGCGCGGCCGTCGAGGATCTTCGCGATGGCCTGATCGACGTCGGCGGCGGCGACCTTCTCGCCCTGCGCCGCCTTGCGGAGCGCCTGGCGCGCGTCGCGGACCTGCTCGTGGATGGCGCGGCGCCGCTCGGAGAACTTGCCGACGGTGTCGCTGAGCCGGAGCGCCTGCGCGTCGTCGAGGTCGAGCGTGGTCGCGAGCCCGAGCGTGAGCGCGAGGCGCGCGCGCTTCTGCATGGCCTGCGCCTCGGCCGGGCCGTTCGGGCCGGGGCCGCGCCCCTGCCCCCTGCCCGGGCCGGGCCCGCCGCCGGGCGGCCCGCCCTGGGCGAACGCGGCGATGGGGATGGCTGCGAGGAGTGCGATGAGCTTCTTCACGATGTGTCTCCTTTCCTCTCGGTTCACTGGTCGAGCGCCGTGAGCGGCGCGTCCGCGTCGTCCGCGTCCAGGCCGGCGCCGTCCGCGTACGCGGCGGAGGTGCCGTCCGTCGTCGTGGATCCGTCGAGGTCGACGACGGAGGCGTCGCTCCACAGCGTGTCGAGGTCCGGCTGCCACGTCTCCTGCGCGCCCGCGGGCGCGCGCGCGTCCCGCCGCAGCACCGCCGGGGCGAGCACGATCGCCGCGGCCGCCGCGGCCGTGAGGACGGCCGCCGCCGCCCGCTTCGCCATCCAGCGCACGCGCGAGGACCTGCGGAGCGCGGTCCGCGTGCGGTCGGCGAGGCCGTCGAAGACGCGCCGCTCGGACTCCGAGACGGGCGGGAGCTTCGCGAGGCCGAGCGCCGCCTGGACGGCGTCCGCCTCGGCGCGGCAGGCGGGGCAGAGGACGAGGTGGGCCTCGAGGCGCGCGGCGTCGTCGCCGTCGAGCGCGCCGGCGGCGCGCAGCGACAGGGCGAGCTCGTTCTCGCGGCAGGGTCCCTGGGTGGTGGTCATGGCGTCTCCTCCCCGCGCAGCACGTCGCGGAGGCGGCGCGCGCCGTGGTGGAACGTCACCTTGGCGGCGTTCTCGGTGATGCCGAGGACGTCGGCGATGTCGGCGAAGGGGAGCTCCGCGTCGATGCGGAGCGTGAGCACCTCGCGCTGGCGCCGCGGGAGGCGCAGCACCTCGGCGCGCATCCGCCTCGCCCGCTCGGCGCGGAGCAGCTCGTCCGCCCCGACCGGCGCGACCTCGGCGGGGCCGAAGGACTCGAGCCGGGCGCGCTCGAAGCGGCGCTCGTTGCGCAGGTGGTTCTTCGCGAGGTTCACGGCGATGCGCGTCACCCAGCGGCGGAACGGGAACGCGCCCTGCGCGTCGCGGCGGAGGGCGCGGCGCGCCGCGGTGAACGCGCGGAGGAAGGTGCGCTGCGCGAGGTCGCGCGCGTCCTCGGGGGCGCGCGTGTAGCGGCGCAGGATCGAGAGCACGAGCCGCTCGTTGCGGCGCACGAGCTCGCCGAACGCGTCGTCGTCGCCGACGAGGAACGCCGCGAGGAGCGCCTCGTCCGCGGGCTCGTTCCCCGCAGGGGCGGCGCCGGATGCCCCGCCCGCGACGAGCTGGAGCTTCGTTCGCTGTCCCTTGTCGTGCGCGTCGTCCATGCGGCTCGCCAGGATGCGGTTCGCCAGGGTCACGCTAAGCAAGACCCCTTGCCCGCCGGGAGGTTAAAGACTAATCCTGGCCGGCGTTTTCGGGGGTCCCTTCACGCCGAACGGAGAGAGGACATGCTCGACCTCAGGGCGGTCGCCCAGGATTACGAGGCCTTCGAGAGGAAGCTGGCCCGCCGCGGGGAGGCCGCCGTGCAGGCGCTCGCGCCGGTGCGGCCGCTCGCCGCACGCCGCCGCGAGCTGAACGTCCTCCTCGAGAAGCAGAAGAAGGAGCAGGGCGACGCGAACGCCCGGATCCGCGAGCTCGCGAAGAGCGACAAGGGGGCCGTCGAGGGCGCGCGCGCCCAGCTCCGCGCGCTCGGCGACGAGGTGAAGAAGACGGAGCAGGAGCTCGCCGCGGTCGAGGCCGAGATCTCGCGCCTCCTCCTGCTCGTGCCGAACCCGCCGCACGAGTCGGTGCCGGACGGCAAGGACGAGAAGGACAACGAGGTGGTCGCGCAGTGGGGCGAGAAGCCGCGCTTCGATTTCCAGCCGAAGGCGCACTGGGACCTCGGCGAGTCGCTCGGCGTCCTCGAGTGGCAGCAGGCGGCGAAGATCTCGGGATCGCGATTCGTCATCTCGAAGGGCGCGGCTGCGCGGCTCGAGCGCGCGCTCGCGTCGTTCTTCGTCGACGTGCACACCTCGCGCGGGTACACGGAGATCCTGCCGCCGTACCTCGTCACCGCCGAGACCATGACCGGCACGGGGCAGCTCCCCAAGTTCGAGGACGACGCGTTCAAGACCGCGAACGACCCGCCGCTCTACCTCATCCCCACCGCGGAGGTCCCGGTGACGAACATGCACCGGGACGAGATCTTCGAGCCGTCGGCGCTGCCGATCCGGTACTGCGCGTTCTCGCCGTGCTTCCGCGCCGAGGCGGGCTCGGCCGGGAAGGACACGCGCGGCATGATCCGGCTCCACCAGTTCCACAAGGTCGAGCTCGTGAAGTTCGCGAAGGCGGAGGAGAGCTACGCCGAGCACGAGAAGATGCTCGACGACGCGTGCGAGGTGCTCCGGCGCCTCGGCCTCCACCACCGGGTGGTGCTGCTCTGCGCGGGCGACATGGGCTTCGCCTCGGCGAAGACCTACGACATCGAGGTGTGGTGCCCGGGCCAGGACACCTATCGCGAGATCAGCTCGGTCTCGAACTGCGAGGACTTCCAGGCGCGGCGCATCCGCGTGCGCTACCGCGGCGAGGGAGGGAAGCCCAGGCTCGCGCACACGCTCAACGGCTCCGGCGTCGCCATCGGGCGGACGGTCGTCGCGATCCTGGAGCAGTACCAGGAGAAGGACGGGTCGGTGCGGATCCCGGACGCGCTCCGGCCGTACATGAACGGGCTCGAGCGGATCACGGCGCAGAAGTTCCCGCGCGGGGTGGAGCGGTAGTCACCGCGCCGGGATCTCGAGCGCCACGTTCCCGCCCTGGCCGTCCGGGACCCAGGCGCGCCCGCCGTGCCCGCGCGCGACCTCGCGCACGATGGCGAGGCCGAGGCCCGCGCTGCCGGGCTTGTCGGTCCCGCGCGCGAAGGGCTCGAAGACGCGCTCGCGATCGACGGCCGGGATGCCGGGGCCGTCGTCGTGCACCACGAGGCGCGCGGCCCCGCCGGCGCGCCGCACCTCGATGCGCACCGTCCCCCCCGCCGGACCGTGACGGAGCGCGTTCGCGAGGAGGTTGTCGAGCGCCTGGCGGATGCCGTTGGGATCGAACGACGCCTGCACCGGCTCCGGCGCGAAGACCTCGACGAGCACGCTGCGCGTCTCGGCCTCCGCGCGGATCGCCTCGGCCGCCTCCCGCGCCGCGGCGGCGAGGTCACCCGGGGCGCGGTCCCAGTGGCCGCGCCGCGCGGTGGCGAGGTCGAGGAGACGGGTGGAGAGGTGCGCGAGGCGGGTCACCTCTCCGCGCACCACCTCGAGTGCCTCCTTCAGCTCCGCGGCGGGGCGCTCGCGGCGGAGCCCCAGGTCGAGCGAGGTGCGCATGAGCTGGAGCGGCGTGCGGAGCTCGTGCGCCGCCTCCGCGATGAGGCGCTCCTGCGCGCCCCGCGCGCCGCGCAGCCGC
>DASSQM010000468.1:0-2300 GCA_035702465.1 Anaeromyxobacter sp.
GTCGTTCTGCCCAGGGCGAAGGCCCCGCCGCTCCCTCGGCCTGTCGCCCGCTCGTGACGTGGACACCGCTGAGAACGAGCGCGCGATCGAGCAATTTCCGACCCTGGCGGGACTGGAACTCTCTTGTAACATGTGTATCTCCGCATGGCGGCTGCTACTCATGACGGCTACGCCGCTGAGCGCGGCGTGGCCTCGTCGAGCGTTCGCCCTGCTGCCGAGGAGGACCTATGGGAGGCGAAGAGACGCATCAGGGGGTGGCTCCGCCCGCGTTCGCCGGAGCGCACGAGCCGCGGCCGCTTCCGTTCGATCCCGCGAAGCTCTCGGGCCTCTCCGAGCGACTGATCCGCTCGCATTGGGAGAACAACTACTGCGGGGCGGTGAAGGCGCTGAACGCCGTCGAGCGGCGCCTCGCGGCGATGCTCGATGATTCCGACCTGCCGCCGTACGTCTACGGGGATCTGAAGCGCGAGGAGCTGCTCCGCACCGGGTCCATGCGCCTGCACGAGCTCTACTTCGGGAACCTCGGCGGCGATGGGAAGGCCGCCGACGCGATCCAGCGCGCGCTCTCGCGCGCCTTCGGCTCCTTCTCGCGCTGGGAGGGCGAGTTCCGCAAGACGGCGAACGCGCTCGCCGGCGGGTCGGGATGGGCCATTCTCGCCGTGGGCCCCGAAGGCGATCTCCACAACTACTGGGCGTGGGACCACACGAACAGCGCCCCCGCGAGCCGGCCGCTCCTCGTCCTCGACATGTACGAGCACGCGTATCACATCGACTACGGCGCTGCCGCGGCCCGGTACGTGGACGCGTTCATGCAGAACGTCGACTGGGAGGTCGTGAGCCGGAGGCTCGTCGCGGCGTTCGGCGCACCCGGTACCCGCGTCGAGCCCGTGGAGTTCACGTCCACGCCGGGGTGAGCAGGCGAACCTGACGACGATGTCATGAAGACGTCAGGTAAGGAGCCCCGGAACCGAGACATCCTTCCCGGGCATGCACCGACTCCTTCTCGCGATCGCGGCCTCGTCGCTCCTCGCCCCGACGCTGCGCGCGCATGGCCAGGCGGCGCAGCCGCCCGCTCCAGGCGCCGCCCCGAGCATCACGCCCTCGAGGGACTTTCCTCAGGGTACCGCAACCCCGTCCGCGGACTGCGGCGCGTGCCACCAGGCCATCTACCGCGAGTACTCCGAGGGATTCGGGAGCGACATGAAGTACCCGGGCGTCAAGCTGCGCGCCAAGGGCGACAAGGTGCTCACCATGCCCGCCGGCACCTCTGTCGCGGCGAGCGCGCACTCCATCGCAGGCACGGATCCGTGGCCGATCCACGCGCGCGAGGCGGAGGAGGAGGGCAAGACGTGCAACGTGTGTCACTTCCCGCAGCCATTCGCCATCCCCGAGCGCACGACGCTGGAGATCGCCAAGCCTTCGCCGCGCGCGGAGTCCCAGGGAGAGGGCATCACCTGCGCCTCCTGCCATCTCGCGCCCGAGGGGAAGATCCGCGGGGCGCACAGCGTAGACGCCCCGCACGAGACCGTCGTGGAGGAGCGGATGTCGAGCGCCGAGATGTGCGCGTTCTGCCACTCGATGGGAAAGCGCGTCCCCGGCAAGCAGACGCAGACGTACCTCGAGTGGCGCGACGACTTCGCCGCGCCCGGCCTCGGCCGCCAGCAGTGCCAGGACTGCCACATGCCGCGCACACAGCGGAAGACCGCGGAGGACTTCCAGGTCCCCGTCCGCGCCGTCGCGCGCCACCTGTGGACGGGCGGGCACTCCGGCCAGCGGCTCGGCAGCGCCCTTTCGCTCGTCCTGCTCCAGCCGCAGAAGGAGCACGCGAACGTGGAATTGCACGTGATCAACGTGGGCGCCGGGCACTCCGTTCCCACCGGCTCGAACCGCCGCGGCATCTTCCTCCAGACCCGAGTCGTCGATCGCAAGGGCAAGGTCCTGGCGACACGCGAGTGGCTGTTCGCGCCCTGGTATGGTCCGCGCCCCGACGACCGCGCGTTCCTGAAGGAGGACGAGAAGCGGCCGGATCGCGTCGCCGCGACGCAGGCCGACGAGCAGGGGCCGCACGAGGCGCCGATCCGCGCGGGAGAGGAGCGTATCCTGACCTGGCAGCCCGAGCTCCGCGACGGTAGCTACACGGTCGAGGCAAGCCTCGTGTACGACCTGAACCGCTACAACGATCGCTCGTTCAAGGGAGATCAGCGCGAGATCTCCCGGTTCACGCTCCCGCTTCAGATCGCATCGAGGTAGGGATGAGCACGTGAATGCGGCGCTCACGCTGCGACATCGGCGCGGCCTCG
>DASSQM010000469.1:0-10174 GCA_035702465.1 Anaeromyxobacter sp.
CTTCATAGGCTCGACGCCGATCGACATGCGGAAGTCGATCGATGGCCTGATGGCGATCGTCCAGGAGGAGCTCGAGAAGGACGCGTATTAGGGCCACCTGTTCGTCTTCGTGGAGTTGATCCGGTTCCGAGGAGTCCGTGCGGCTTCGTGGGCCTAAGCCGCAGCAAGCTTCCTCCGTTCGTAGTTGACCGGAGACTGGTAGTCGAGAGCCGAGTGACGACGGTGCGGGTTGTACCAGCCCTCGATGTACCGGAAGACGGCCATCCGGGCCTCCGCGTGCGTCTGGAAACCCCTGCGGTCCAGCAGCTCGCACTCGAGGCTCGCGAAGAACGACTCGCACAGCGCGTTGTCGTAGGCGTCGCCTACGGACCCCATCGACGGCTGCACGCCCGCCTGCTGGCACCGATGGCCGAAGGCGATCGAGGTGTACTGCGTTCCCCGGTCGGAGTGGTGGATGACGTTGCTCGGCTGGCGCTGGCTCACGGCGGTGTCGAGGGCCGCTAGAACGAGCTCGGTCTTCAGGCTCGTCGACATCGACCAGCCGACGACCTTGCGGCTCCACACGTCGATGACGACGGCGAGGAACAGGAAGCCGGCCCAGGTTGGCACGTAGGTGATGTCCGCGACCCAGAGCTTGTTCGGCCCGTCCGCCTCGAACTTCCGCTTCACGAGGTCGGGCTGCGTCGGTGAGCCGTCGCGTGTCGTCGTCGTGCAGAAGCGGCGGCGGGAAACGCCGGCGAGGCCGGCTTTCCGCATCAGCCGGGCCACCCGCCGGATCCCGATGGTGAGCCCGTCCACGTCGACCAGCTCGGCCCGGATGCGCGGCGCGCCGTACGTCCCGTCCGACATCTCGTGGATCGCTCGGATCCGGGCGATGAGCTTCGCGTCCTCGGTCTCGCGCCGAGACGGCGCCCGCCTGCACCAGGCGTGGTAGCCGGAAACCGAGACGCAGAGGACCCTGCACATGGCAGCGATGGAGTGCGCGGCCTGGCTCGCCCTCACGAATCGGAACGCTTCTTGTGCGTCCGGGCGGCCTCTTCCTCCTGGGCGAACCAGGCCGCGGCTTTTTTTAGGATGTCGCGCTCCTCGCGAAGGCGGGCGTTCTCCCGGCGCAGTTGCGAGAGCTCCTGCTTCTCGCTCGAGGTGAGACCGTCGCTGCGCCTCCCCGAATCGAGTTCAGCCTGCTTCACCCAGGCTCGGATGGTCATGTCGGTGACGCCGAACTCCTTCGTGAGGCTCGAGTACGTCCGACCTGCTCGAAAGAGCTCGACGACCATCGCCCGGAACTGTGGCGGGTACGGCGGCTTGTAGCGTCGCATCCAGGAATCCTCTGCCCACAACGGGAGGGACTCCACAAAACGGGATCAACTCCACCTCGACCTCGACCCCGACCCGCGACCCGACCTCGACCTCGACCCCGACCCGCGACCCGCGACCCGACCGCGTCCCGTCCCGTGCGCCGCCCCGCCCTCCTCCTCGCCTTCGCGTTCGCCGCCGCATGCGACGTTCGCGCCGCGGACCCGGCCGTGCGCCCCGCCGCGCCAGGTGACAGCGTCGAGGTCGGAGCCATGAAGCTCGGAGCGGCGGTGAACCACGCGCACCTGTGGGATGCGGCGGAGCCCGCGTACGAGGCCACGTTCGCGCGCGCGTTCGACTCGCTCACGCCCGAGTACGAGCTCAAGGTCGATCAGCTCCTGCCGCAGCCGGGCGCCTGGGACTTCTCCGTCGCCGACCGGCTGCTCGCGTACGCGGAGTCCCACGGCAAGGAGCTCCGCGGCCACACGCTCGTCTGGCACCGGGCGCTCCCGGCGTGGATGCTCGCGCGGAGCTGGACGCGCGACGACCTGCTCGCCTTCCTGAAGTCGTACGTCGCGACGGTGGTCGGGCGCTACCGCGGCCGCATCGCGGAGTGGGACGTCGTGAACGAGGCGTTCGAGGACGACGGCACCTGGCGGAGGAGCCTCTGGTACGACGTCATCGGGCCCGACTACGTCGAGCAGGCGTTCCGGTTCGCGCGAGAGGCGGACCCCGCGGCGCGGCTCTTCTACAACGACTACGGCGCGGAGCGGGTGAACGCGAAGTCCGACGCCGTCCTCGCGCTCGCCGCGCGGCTGCGCGGCGCCGGGCTCGCCGACGGGGTCGGGTTCCAGGCGCACCTCGCCGCGGACGGGTACCCGACCGAGGCGGACCTCTCCGCGAACCTCGCCCGCTTCGCGGACGCGGGGCTCGAGGTCGCGATCACCGAGCTCGACGTCTCCCTGGCGTCGGCCGCGGGGACGCTCGACGACCGGCTGCGCCTCCAGGCGAGCATCTACGCCGGCGTCGCCGCGGCGTGCCGCGCGCAGCCCGCCTGCCGGCGCATCACGGTGTGGGGCGTGACGGACAAGTACGGCTGGCTCGGCGCCGGCGCGCTGCCGCTCCCGTTCGACGCGTCCTACGCGGAGAAGCCGGCGTGGAGCGCCCTCCGCGCCGCGGCGCCCCGCTGATCACTCCTTCTTCTTCAGCCGCGGCTCGTTCTCCCGGATGAAGGCGCGGATCTCGTCCGCCAGCTCGAGCAGCTTCAGCCACTGCTCCTGGTAGAGCGTCACCGGGAAGCGGCCGAGCCCGTAGACGGACACGCCGCCCTTCTCGCTCACCTTCATCGAGACGCCGCGGCTCCCGCGCGACTTGAGCGCCGCGTTCTCCGCCCTGAGCTTCTCCAGCTCCGCCTTCAGCTCCTCGTCCGTGGGCATCCGTCCCCCTCATTCGCCGTCGTCGCCCGCGAGCGGTCCGACGAGGCCGGCCTGCACGCCGTTCGGCCCGACGCGGAGGAGCTTGCCGTTCGGCCGGCAGGACCAGCTCGCCGCCTTCGTCGGGTCGCCCTTGCCATCGTACGTCGCCTGCGTCGGGAAGGGACAGAGCGGCATGCTCCGGTCGATCCCCTTCGTGGGGTCGTTGCCCTGGAAGTGCGCCGCGACGATGGCGTCGGGGGCCTTGCCCTGCTCCACCCACGCCTCGAGCGCCGAGAGCGTGTCGAACACGTTCGGCCCCGAGCCGCCGCCGCAGTGCTGCATCCCGGGCACCATGAACAGCCGCGCGCCGTCCGCGAGCCGGTGGCGCCCTCCCTGCGTGCGCGCGAGCGCCTCGTAGAGGCGGACGGTGCGGAACGCGGGGAGCGCGGGGTCGCTGTAGCCGTGGTAGAGGAGGAGCTTCCGGCCCTCGCGCAGGAACCGCCGGTACGCCTCGGGATCCCGCGCGCTGCCCGCGGCGGTGCGCGCGTCGAAGAGCGCGACCCCCGCGTCGCTCACGACGCCGGCGTCCGCCGGGAAGTCGCGCACGGCGAAGGCGGGATCGCGCGCCACGATGAACTTCATGATGTGGTCGACGAACTGCCAGGTGATGGGCGCGGGGGTGAAGCCGAGGTTCCCCCAGGGCTCGCTCGCCGCGAAGTCGGCCGGCGGCACGAAGCCGACGCCCCAGAGGTCGAGCCCGCCGAACGCGTCGAGGTCGCCGACGGCGGCGCCGGTGTAGAGGATCTTCCCGTCGTCGTCGCGGAGCGCGGTGAAGTACGCGCGGAGCGTCTCGGCCTGGAGGGCGGTGAGGCACCCCGCGCCGTTCCCGCCCGCGCAGACGAGCGAGGCCGGATCGAACGCGCAGGCGCCGGGGTTCTGGATGAGGCCGTCGGCGACGCCGTCCGCCGCGTCGCAGCTCGCGACGATGGCGCGGTCCACGCCGGGCAGGAGCTGGAACGGCACGTACGTCGCAGGCGATCGCAGGAGCGTCTTCTCGAAGTTCGCGCCGCCCATCACGATGCGGATGTCGAAGAAGGGCGCGCCGGCGATGATCCCGTCGTAGTCCTCCGGGAACCGGCTCGCCTCGACGAGCGCCTGGCGGCCGCCGTTCGAGCAGCCGTCGAAGTACGCGCGCCGGACCGGCGCGCCGTAGAACGCGGAGGTGAACGCCTTGCCGGCGATCGTCGCCTGGTGCGTGGCGCGGAAGAAGTAGTCGGCGAGCTTCGCCTCGTCGGGGCTGCCATCGTCGCGGAGCGCCCACCGGCCGTCGGTGACCTTGCCGAGCCCGTCCGCCGGTGTGAGCCCGTTCCCCTGGTGGCCCGTGTCCGTGTTCGCCGTCGCGTAGCCGCGCGCGAGCGCGGTGACGACGTCGGGGGCGTTCGCCGACGGGCTCAGGACGCCGGCGAGGCCGCCCGTCCCGAAGAACAGGAACTTGCCGTTCCAGCCGGACGGGAGGTCGAGGAGCACGGTCGCCGATCCGTCCGGCGCGCCCATCCCGCTCGTCGCCACCGCCGCGACCACGCTGCAGAACGCCGGGTTTCCGCCCAGCGCCGCCACCGGCGTCGCCTGGAGCACGGTGACACCGGGCACCCTCAGCGCACCGAGCGCGGCGGCGTCGCACGCGACAGCCGCGCGGGCGGATGCCGGGACCGCCAGCGCGAGGAGCGCCGCGACGGCGACGTACCTTCCCCGATGGACGAGCTCTTCCCGCGGCGTGGCTGGCATGGGCATGTGACCTCCGGCGTCGGAAGGCGCGACGAGACCACGACCGCTTCGCGCCCGTCGAACCTTCTTGTTGGGTGACGCCCCGCCGGGGGACGGCTTGGCGCGACGAGGAAGGGGCCCTTCCGCAGGCGCGGCGACCGAGCGTGCCGCCCCGCCGTCCCATCTCGAGCGGCTTCGGTGTCTGTCGTTGCAGAGAGGGAGGGACCCCGAGATGGCCCGCACGAACCGCAAGAACCAGACGCTCCGAATCGCCACCCGCACCACGCTCACCGCGCTCCTCGCCGTCGTCCTCGCCGCCTGCGGCGGCGCCGGCACCTCCGGCTCCGCCAAGATCGGCCCGCAGGGCGGCACCGTCACCACGCAGAGCGGCTTCCGGCTCTCCGTGCCCGCCGGCGCGCTCTCGAGCGAGGTGCAGATCGACGTGCACGAGGTCGCGCCCGGAGACGGCGCCACCCGTCGCTTCGAGATCCAGCCGGAGCACCTGCTCCTCTCCTCGAAGGCGCACATCTCCGTCCAGGAGGGGGCGAACGACGGCGCCATGAAGCTCGTCGAGATCGAGAACGAGGTGGAGCACGCGCTCGAGAACGAGATGGAGAACGAGGTGGAGCACTCCCGCGAGGCGGACGTCGATCACCTCTGCGTCGTCGAGCTGCGCCACCAGCACGCGTGCGCGGTCGCCTGCGACCCCGGCTTCGAGTGCGACGACGGTGTGTGCAAGGCGCACCCCGAGGATCCGAAGACCGTGTGCGACCCCGCCTGCGCGGCCGGCTTCCACTGCGAGCAGGGTGCGTGCGTCGCCGACCCGAACGACGCTCCGCCGCCCGGCAGCGGCTGCCCGCCCGGCACCGAGCTCGACCCCTCGACCGGCCTCTGCAAGGCGCACGGCGGCACCCCCTAGCCACCGAACCCCGTCCGGGCCCTTCTCGAGCGCCCTCTCTCCGCCGGAGAGAGGGCGTCTCGCTTTCGGCCTCCCGCCCCCGGCACGCCTCGGCGGCGCGCTTGCCATGCGATGATTCACTTGTTACATCGCGGGCGGGAGGGCGCGTGGATCGTCCGGCCGCAGGACGCGTCGAGGGTTCCGCGGAGGAGCGGCCCGCCTCGACGTCGGACGTCTTCTGGTACTTCCTCAAGCTCGGCTGGCTCGCGTTCGGCGGCCCCATCGGCCAGATCGGCCTCATGCACCTCGAGATGGTCGAGCGGCGGAGGTGGATCTCCGAGGACGAGTTCGTCCGCGCCCTCAACTTCTGCCACCTCCTCCCCGGGCCCGAGGCGACCCAGCTCGCCATCTACGTCGGCTACAAGAAGGCCGGCGTCTGGGCCGGGATCCTCGCGGGCGTGCTCTTCATCCTGCCCGGCTACGTCACGCTCACCGCGCTCGCCTGGATCTACGTCCACTACGGAAAGGCTCCCCAGGTCCTGGGCGTCCTCTGGGGCTTCCGCCCGGTGGGGCTCGCGCTCCTCCTCGCGGCGATGGTCCGCATCTCGCGCGCCGCGCTGAAGGGCCCGTTCCCCGTCGCGCTCGCGATCGCCGCCTTCGTCGCCTTCTACTTCGCGCGGCTCCCGTTCCCGCTCGTGCTCGTCGGGTGCGGGCTCGCGTACATCGCCTGGCGCCGGGGGCCGGGCGCGCGCGCCGCCGCGACCGCGGCGTCGCTCCTCGTCGCGGCGCGCGCGGAGGCCGCCGGCCCGGCGGCGAGCCGGCTCGCCGACATCTCGTGGTTCTTCCTCAAGGTCGGGCTCTTCTCGTTCGGCGGCGCGTACGCGGTGCTGCCGTACATCCGCGAGGGCGCCGTCGCGACCTACGGCTGGATCAGCGACCGGCAGATGATCGACGCGCTCGCGCTCGGCGAGACGACGCCGGGCCCGCTCATCTCCATCGCCATCTTCGTGGGGTTCCTCGCGGGGCACGGCGCGGGCGCGCCGTTCCTCGGCGCGACGCTCACGGTGCTCTGGCTCTTCCTGCCGTCCTTCGCGTTCGTGCTCCCGGCGGCCCGGTACATGAACTGGCTCACCTCGCGCCCCGGCCTGAAGGAGTTCCTGCGCGGCGTCACCTCCGGCGTGGTGGGCCTCATCTTCTCGGTCTCGATCCCGCTCGCGAAGGTCGCGTTCATGCCGGCGGGGACCGTCGACTGGATCACGGTGGGGCTCGGCCTCCTCGCGTTCCTCGCGCTCACCTTCTGGAGGTGGCGGCTCAACGTCGTGGCGGTGGTCCTGGCCGGCGGCGCGCTCGGGCTCCTGCGCGCCTTCGCGCCCGGGCTCTTCGGCGGGCCGCTGTCGTGACCGCGGGGGTCACGCCCGCTCGGCGACGATCTCCGTGGCGACGGGCGCGTCCCCGACGACGTCGAACCGGATGCGCACCCGCTGGCCCGGCCGCACCTCGGAGAGGTGCGCCCTCCGGCCGTCCACCGTCACCGCGGTCTCGCCGTTCACGTGGATGCGCGCCTCCGGCCGGCCCGGCCGCACGACCACGACGAGGTTCGCCCAGGACAGGACGGCGCCGACGGTCCCCCAGAGGTCTCCGCACGGGTCCGGCACCGGAGCCATGCAACCGATCTGTCGCGCGGCGCGAGGAAGATCAAGCTCCCGCACCGCGCGTCACGTCGCGCCGGCGAACGCCGCCGCGAGCCGGTCGAGCTCGCCGGGGTCGACGTCCGAGACGAGCGCGTACCAGAGCTCGCCCGAGCGCCAGAACACCGCGTGGAACCCGCGCGACGTCGCCCGGAGGCGATCCGCGCCCGCGGCGCGCGACGGCCAGGGGAGGCCCTCGCCGCGGAACGCGAGCAGCGTCACCGCGTGGCGACGCAGCGTGTACGTGATCACCGCCGCCTTGCGGTCGAGGAACCAGCCCACGCTCCCGCCGCGGAGCCGGACCTCGCCGCCGTCCGGCGGCACGCGCGGCGCGAAGTCGAGCCTCCCCTCGAACCAGGGCTTCACCTCGTGCGACGCAGAGCTCTCGATGTCCGGGGGGTGCGGGCTCGAGATGGCGCGCAGGTGATCGGTCACCGCCTCCCGCCCGAGCGTGGCGAGCGCGTCGCCGTCCGCGCGCCGCCCGACGAGGAGCGCGCCGGCGGCGAACGCGACCGCGGCCGCCACCGCGGGCGCCGCGAAGCGCGCGATCCGCCGCACGGCGTCCGCGCGGCGGAGCGGTGGGTGGGCGGCGCCGGCGGCGAGTCCCGGGGACGCGCCGGGCGCGCGCGCCGCGTGCGCGAGCTCGTCGAGCCTCCTGCGCAGCTCGGGCGGGGCCGCGTGCCGCGGCAGCCGCTCGCGCAGCAGGCGGTCGAGCAGCGTCTCCGCGTCCGCCGCGCGGCGGCACGCCGGGCAGCCGTCGAGGTGGCGCGACACGGCCTCGTGCCGCGGCGCCTCGAGCCGGCGGCGGCCGAAGTCGTGGAGCGAGGCGCGTGCTTCCTTGCAGTCCATCGTCCGTCCTAACGCCGGTACTCCGACAGCCGTTCCCGCAGCGCGGCGCGCGCCCGCGCGAGCCGGGACTTCACCGTCCCCACCGGGCACCCCATCACCTCGCCCACCTCCGCCTCCGAGAACCCCTCCACGTCGAGGAGCACGACGACGCGCGAGTCCTCGGGGAGCGTCCGCAGCGCCGCCTCGATCTCGGCGCCCACGATCCCGCGCATGCGCTCGAGCTCCGCGTCGCCGCGGAGCCACGCCTCCTCGCCGGGCGCGGCGCCCGCGAGGCCGTCGAGGTCGTCCCGGGCATCGACGGGGCTCCTGCGAGCCCTGCGCTGCAAGTCCAGGAACGCGTTGCGCAGGATGCGGAACAGCCAGGCGCGCAGCTCCGGCCCCGCCGCGATGCGGCCGAGCGCGCGGAACGCGCGCGCGTACGTCTCCTGGACGAGGTCCTCCGCGTCGGCCGCGTGCCGGGTGAGGTGGCGTGCGAGGTGGTACAGCGCGTCCGCGTGCGCGAGCGCGTCGGCCGGGGTGGCCCCCGGCTCCCGCAAGGGAACGATCTCGCCACGGTTCACTTCGGAAGCTCCGTCCACGTGCCAACGCCCCGGCCGTCGATCCGTTCCCGGGCGCCCTCTCCGGGGTGCTTCCCGGCGGCGGCGGAACCGATCGCGCTCGCGTTCGTCTTGCGGGGCGAGACCGCCGCCGCACCGAAATCTCGAGTCTCGAAGGGACGGGAGCCATGGGGACGAGGCGCACGACGAAGGGGGTGGATCGCAGGGCCTTCCTGCGCATCGCGGGGATGTCGCTCGGCGCGGGGGCGCTGTACCGCGTCGCGCCGGCGCTCGCCGCGGGCGGGCCGGGCGCGGAGATGGCGCACGAGCTCGGGCGGCGAAACGGGGAGACCCCCGCGCCGTTCACCTTCGTGCAGCTCAGCGACACGCACGTCGGCTTCGAGGGTCCGCCCGATCCGATCGGCACGCGGCCGTTCGAGCGCGCGGTGGAGGTGGTGAACCGGCTGCCGCAGAAGCCGGACCTCGTCCTCTTCACGGGCGACCTGACCCACGACACCGAGAAGCCCGGCGAGCACGAGGCGCGCATGCGCCGGTTCCGGCAGATCGCGAGCGGCCTCGCCGTCCGCGACCAGCGGGCGGTCCCGGGCGAGCACGACGCTGCGCTCGACGGCGGCGCGCTCTTCCGCGGCGCCTTCGGCGAGACGCACTACGCGTTCGACCACAAGGGCGTGCACTTCGTCGCGCTCGACAACGTGTCGCGCGGGAAGCCCGAGGTCGGGCCGGAGCAGCTCGCCTGGCTCCGCAAGGACCTCGCGCGGTTCCCGCCGACGGCGCCCATCGTCGTCTTCACGCACCGGCCGCTCTTCGACCTCCGCCCGGACTGGGAGTGGTTCACCCGCGACGGCGACGAGGTGATGCGCGTCCTCGAGCCGTTCGAGAACGTCACCGTGCTGTACGGCCACATCCACCGCGAGGACGTGCACGTCGGGCCGCACGCGCGGCACTACGCGGCGCGCTCGCTCGTGTTCGCGTTCCCGGACCCGGCGGGCCCCGCCGAGAAGAAGCCGCTGCCGTTCGACCCGGAGAAGCCGTTCAAGAACGTCGGGCTCCGGCTCGTCCACGCCGGCCCCGGCCAGCGCCCGGAGGCGAGCGCGATCCGCTGCGAGGAGGTCGAGCTCACCATGGCGGAGCGCTCCGGCACCGAGGGGTTCGCGCAGCTCCTGCGCCCGACGTCGATCCTCTCGTGAAGGAGGCCACCATGACCGCTTCGCTCCGCATCGGCTCGATCGCGCTCCTCGTCGCCCTCCTCGCCCCCGCGTCGCCGCCGGCGCAGGAGCCCCGCGTCGTCGAGATCCGCGCCAGGCGCTTCGAGTTCACGCCGAACGTCGTCACGCTCAGGAAGGACGAGCCGGTCGTGCTCCGGCTGCGCACCGACGACTTCACCCACGGCCTCTACATGAAGGAGCTCGGCATCGACAGCGAGTTCGCGCCCGGCAAGGCGGTCGACGTGCCGCTCACGCCGCGCAAGGCCGGCCGCTACTCCGTCATCTGCGACCACTTCTGCGGATCGGGGCACGGCAACATGAAGATGACGATCGTGGTCGAGTGAGGCCGCCGTGGCTGGCGCCGCCGCCTGGGGAGCGATCCTCGCCGTCGTCGCCGCCTGCAAGGCGACGCCGCCCGGCGGGCTCGAGTCGAGCGCCGCGGCGTTCGTGAAGCGCCGCGTGACGGTGGGCGGCAGGAGCGACGTGAACCCGCTCCCCTCGA
>DASSQM010000470.1:0-21858 GCA_035702465.1 Anaeromyxobacter sp.
ACACCGCGTAGAGCAGGGGGATCCCGAGGACCGCCTCGACGGCGAACGACTTCGCGCGATCGGCGACCCACGTCCGCAGGCGGGTCCGGTTGAAACCGAAGCGCGTCTCGAGCACGAAGGTGCGGTACAGCCGGAACGGCAGCGCCACGACCGAGGAGGCGAGCGAGAGCACGGCGAGGTATGCCACGAAGCGGTGAGCGCCCGAGAGCCCCTGGGCCGAGAGCGCGCGATGGAGCCACGGCAGGACCCCCGAGAAGAGCACGACGAGCGTGAGCGCCGCGCCCGCCATGCCCTCGACGAGGCCGAAGCGGCCGTTCGCCAGAGTGTACGCGCGGCTCCGCTGCGCGGTCGCATCGTCGATGTGGCCCGCGAGGACGGCGGGGACGCCGCTCGACCGGGCCACGTGGTTCAGGTTCACGAGGAGGAGACCCGTCTCGAGGACGAGCTGCGCGATGAAGAGGACGAGGAAGACCAGGACGACGAGGGATCCCATCGGCGAGCGTCATACTGCGGGAGCGGATGCGCCGCACCGGGTCTTCCTCATCTCACCCGCGAACAGCGCCGGCGAGCGGATGGCGCTCGTCCTGTCGCCCACCGCGGGGTTCTCGCTCGCGCGCGCCGTCCAGGGGGAGGGCGCGCCCATCGGGCACGTCTTCCGGTTCGCGAGCGGGCTCTACTTCCGCGGCAAGCTCGCCTACGCCGAGGCCTTCGCGCGCCCGCCGCCGGGCGTGCCCGGCGCCCTCGTCATCGCGCCCGGCGCGGGGCTCGTCCCGGCGGAGACCTGCGTGACCGCCGCCCATCTGAAGGCGTTCGCGGCCGTCCCGGTGGACGCCCGCGAGCGGCGCTTCGTCGAGCCGCTCGTGGCCGCGGCGCGCCTCGTGGCCGAGCGGCTCTCGCCGGACGACGACGTGGTGCTCCTCGGCTCGATCGCGTCGGACAAGTACGTCGAGCCGCTGCTCGGCGTGTTCGGCGACCGGCTCCTCTTCCCCGTCGACTTCGTGGGGAGGGGCGACATGAGCCGCGGCGGGCTCCTGCTCCGCGCGTCGCGCGCGGGCGTGGAGCTCGCGTACGGCAAGGTGCTCGGGGCGGTGCGCCACGGGCCGAAGCCACCGCGGCTGCCGCCCCTGCCGCGGCGGTCGTCCTGACCCTCAGCCCTTTCGGATCGCCCGGATGGATCGGATCGACGACGTGATGGGGATGGTGTTGATGCTCCGCGCGCCCAGCCGCGCGAGCGTGTAGCGCACCATCGCGAGCGGCTTCTCCGGGTCGTCCGCGTCCACCTGGATGTTGTACTCGGTGTACTCCTTGCCGCGGTTCGCGGTGGGCTCGTCGCCGAACAGGTTGTTGCTCGACAGGTACTGCTCGACCTCGTTCGCGAGCTGGTTCGGGACGTTGAAGAGGAGCATCACCTTGTTCTCGGCGTGCGTCGCGCCGTGAACGTTGAGCAGGAACATCTCGAGGAGCTCGCGCTTCTCGGGGTCCTTCGCCACCGCCGGGCTCGTGTAGACGCTCGTCTGCGATCGGAGCACCGTCTCGACGATGGTGAGCCCGTACGCCTTGATGGCGCCGCCCGTCTGCGAGATCTCGAGGCCGATGTCGACGGCGCCGTGCTTCACCTTCGACTCGGTCTTCCCCCACGACTCGTAGACGAGGATGCCCTTCTGGATCCGCGGCGGGGTGACGTACTTCTGCACCGCGTACGACGCGTAGTCGCCGCCGAGGCCGATCGCCGCGAGCTTGCGCTGGATCCAGTCGAGCGCGAGGTAGGGCATCTCGGACGCGACGCGCAGGAGCGGCTTCTTCGGTGCCACGCTGCGCAGGAAGTCCTCGGTCGTCGCGAACGCGGCGTCGGCGGTGATGCCGACGAGCTGCACCTCCCCGCGGTTCAGCGACATCACGCGCTCGAGCTGGATGTCGATCCCGTACTCGAGCTTCATCTCGAGCGTGCGCTCCCGGATCCAGTCGTCGCCGGCGATGGCGACGTCGAGCTCGCCGATCTCGAGCTGCGACCCGAACTCCTGCGGGCGGCCGTCCCAGCCGAAGAGCAGGTTGATGGTCGTGAACTTCGTCGGGCCGCCCTTGTCGTAGCCGGAGGTCTTGAAGCCGGCGGCGGCGAGGAGGTCGGCCAGGTTCCCGCCGCGCGTCGCGCTCGCGAGCGAGCCGGCGGGCATCCCGACCTTGAGCACCGTGCGTTCCATGGAGGTCCTCTCCGGGTTCCGAGGTCAGCGGCGCGGGGGCGCCGGCGGCTCGACGAGCTCGAGCGTGCCGTCCGGCCGGATGCGCCGGTAGTAGCAGGACTTGTACGGCAGCCCGCCGGGCTGCTTCGCGTGGCAGGCGCCCTGGCCCTGCGGCGTGACGAGGTACACGAGCGAGTTCTGCTCGCAGTTGATGCGGATCTCCTCGACCTGGAGCATGTCACCCGAGGTGAGCCCCTTCTTCCAGAGCTCGTTCCGGCTGCGGCTCCAGTACGTCGCGAAGCCGCTCCTCCGCGTCTCCTCGAACGCCTCGCGGTTCACGAACGCGAGGATGAGGACGTCCTTCGTGCGCGCGTCCTGCGTGACGACGGGCACGAGCGTCCGGCCGTCCGGACCGAAGTCGAGGAGGAGGTCGGTCGTGTGTTCCTTCGCCATGGGGACCCCTCGGGAAAGAGGGTTCTTATATCCGGAACCCCGCCGTTCCCCCAAACGGCGAAGGCGACCACGGCGTCCAATCTCAGAGGAAGAGGTCCACCGGCCGCACCGCGGCGGCGGAGCTGTTGCCGCCGACGACGAGCACCTCGCCCGTCGCGAGCTTCGTCGCGGTCGCGCGGATGCGCCTCTCGCTCATCTGCGGCCCCGGCGTCGGCGCGCCGCGCGCCGGGTCGAAGATCTCGGTCGTGCCCGAGGGAAGGCCTTCGTTCCGGTTGCCGCCGACGAGCAGGAACGTCCCGTCGTTCAGCTCGACGGCGGCGTGGAAGCCGCGGCCGTCGGCGAGCGACCCCGCCGAAGTGAACGCGCCCGTGGCCGGGTCCCAGATCTCGGCGGTCGGCACCTGAGCGGGGCCCGCACCGAACCCCTGCGTCGTCTCGCCGCCCAGGACGAGCACCCGTCCGTCGGCGAGCCGCGTGGCGCTGTGCCCGTAGCGGCTCGCGAGGAGCGATCCCGTCGCCGTGAACTCGCCCGCGGCGGGATCGTAGACCTCGGCGGACGACAGCGCCGGCGCCGCGTACGCGCTCGGATAGTCATCGGCGCGCCCTCCCACGAGCAGCACCCGGCCGTCTGCGAGGAGCGTCGCCGTGTGCTGCCAGCGCCCCTGCACCATGTGCTGGCCGGGCCGGAAGGCCTCCTTCGGCGGGTCGAAGAGTTCGCTGGCGGTCGTCGCGGGGAACCCTCGGCCCCGGTGCTCGACGCCCCCGGCCACGAGGACGCTCCCGTTCGCGAGGAGCGTCATGGAATGACCCCGGCGTGGGACGAGCATGTCCGGGCCCGCGCGGAACCGCGAGGCAGCCGCGTCGTAGAGCTCCGTGGCGCCGCTGGCGGGACCGCTGCTCGTCCCTGGCACCCCGGGGTCCCATCCTCCCGTCACGAGCACCTCGCCGCTCCCGAGGAGCACGGCCGCGTGAGCCATCCGGGGGACGACGAGCGCGCCGCCGTCGCGGAACGCGCGCGCGCCGGGATCGAACCGGTCCGCTGCCGCGAGCGCGCGCTGCTCGAAGGCGATCCCGCCCACCACGAGGACGGAGCCGTCCGGCAGGAGTGTGGCGGTGTGGTGGTCGCGCGCGTTCGAGCCGTCCGGCATCTGCGTGATCCCGCGCTGGTAGTCCGCGACGGTGACGGTCGCCTCGACGTACCGCGTGGGGTCATCCGCGCTGGTGGCGCGGACGTGGAATCCGCCGGGTGTGCGCGGCGCGACGTACCGGCCGTCCGCGCCGATGCTGCCGCCCGGCTCTCCCTCGACCACGGTGAAGATGACGTCGCCTCGGGCCGCACCGGACACCGTCGCCGTGAACCTCGCGGTCGCGCCGACGAGCAGCGCGGCGGAAGGAGGCGAGATCGTCACCGCGATCGACGGGGACTGCGACGACGTCTCGCCGCTGCAGGCGGAGAGGGTGACGGCGACGACGGCGATCGCGAACGGGCGGATGGACACGCGGCCTCCTGCGGTCGTGACGTGCGGTGAAGCGGGACTGCCGGGGATACGTCCGAGATAGCGCGCGGCGGGCCAGACGCAACCGTGGAAATGCGCAACAGCGGCCGCTCGCATACATTCGCGGCGTGGAAGCCCGCGTCGCCGACTTCTCGCGCATCCTCCGGACGAACGGCGTCCGGGTGTCGCCGGCCGAGATCCAGGACGCGGTGGTGGCGGCGTCCGCGGTGGGCGCGCAGGACCGCGCCGTGTTCCGCGCGGCGCTCCGCGCGTCCCTCGTGAAGCGTGCGCGCGACGTGCCGGTGTTCGACGCGCTGTTCGATCTCTACTTCTCCGCGCTCGGCCGGGTCGTCGAGGGGCTCGAGCGGTCGCTGCTCGCCGAGCTCGAGCAGCAGGGGCTCCTCGAGGGCGACGAGCTGGAGATGGTGGCGCGCACGCTCGCGGAGCTCGCGCCGCGCCTGTCGCCGCTCGCGCGCGCCGCGCTCGAGGGCGACGCGGCGCTGCTCGCGCGGATCCTCTCCGGCGCGGCGCTGCAGGTCGACCCGGGAGGCCTGGCGAGCGCCGCCGCCGCGGGGTTCCACGCGCGCCGGCTCCTCGCCGCGGCCGGCGGCGCCGCCGCCGCGGGCGACATGGCGGACCTCTCGCGCGCGCTGCGCGAGCGTGGGCTCGACGCGTCCCGGCTCGAGCTCGTCGCCGAGCGGCTCGGCGCGGCGCTCCGGCGGGTCGAGGAGGCCGCCCGGCGGTGGGCCGAGGCGGAGGCCAAGGCGCGCGGCTCGCGGCCGCGCACCGAGCCCATCACGGGAGCGCGGATCCCCCTCACGCGCGCCGAGATCGCGCGGGCCGAGGCCGCGGTGCGACGGCTCGCCGAGCGGCTGCGCACCCGGCTCGTCCGGCGCGAGCGCTCGCGGCGGCGCGGGACCTTGAACGTGCGCCGCACGCTCCGCCGCAACCTCGGCCTGGGCGGGATCCCGGCGCGGCTCGCCTTCCGGCGCCGTCACCCGGAGCGGCCGGACGTCGTCGTCCTGTGCGACGTCTCCGAGTCGGTCCGCCACGTGACGCGCCTCATGCTCCTCTTCCTCTACACGCTCCAGGCGCTGTTCCAGCGCGTGCGGACGTTCGTGTTCGTGTCCGACCTGGCCGAGGTGACCGACGCGCTCCGCGCCGAGCGCGATCCCTCGCGCGCGGCGGACCTCGCCGTCGCCGCGCGGGCGGTGAGCCTCGCCGCGAACTCGAACTACGGGCGCGCGCTCCGCCTCTTCCACCGGGACTTCCTCGGCTCCGTCACGCGGCGCACGACCGTCATCGTCATCGGCGACGGCCGGAACAACTACAACCCGCCCGAGGCGTGGGTCCTCGACGAGCTCCGCCGCAAGGCGAAGCGGCTCCTGTGGGTGTGCACCGAGGACCGCTACGGCTGGGGGATGGGCGACAGCGAGATGCACCTCTACGCGCCGCGGTGCGATCGGGTGGCGACGGCGGCGACGCTGGACGAGCTGGAGGGCATCGCCGACGTGCTGGTGCCGCGGCGGTGAGCGATTGACTCCGGCACCCCCCATTCCTTAGTTTTCCGCCTCGCCGTGTCTGCCCTCGTCTCCCTCGGGACCCCTGCGGTCGAGCGCCCGCCCGCCGGCGGCGGGGGCAAGGTGTTCGTCCACACCTTCGGCTGCCAGATGAACGCGTCCGACTCGGACCGCATGGTCGAGCTGCTCGGGCGGCACGCGTTCGCGCGCGCGGACTCGCCGGACGACGCGGACCTCATCCTGGTGAACACCTGCTCGGTGCGCGAGAAGGCGGAGCAGAAGCTCCTCTCCGCGCTCGGCCGCTATCGCGAGGTGAAGGCGCGCCGGGGCGCGCTCATCGCCGTCTCCGGCTGCGTCGCGCAGCAGGAGAAGGACCGCCTCCTCAAGAAGGTCCCCTACGTCGACTTCGTCTTCGGCCCCGACAACATCGGCAAGCTGCCCGAGATGGTGGCGCGCGCGCGGCGGGGCAGGGAGCGCTTCGCCGAGACCGGCTGGATGGACTCCGAGGAGTACGTCTTCCCGCGCGCGGACCCCGAGGCGGCGCGCGGGCGCGCCACCGCGTTCGTCACCGCCATGAAGGGCTGCGACAACGTCTGCGCGTTCTGCATCGTCCCGCACACGCGCGGCCGCGAGGTGTCGCGCCCGTTCCCCGAGATCGTCTCGGAGTGCGCCTCGCTCGCGGACGTCGGCGTGCGCGAGGTGACGCTCATCGGGCAGAACGTGAACTCGTACGCGGGCGGCTGCACCTTCGCCGAGCTCCTCCGCCGCGTCGCGGCGGTGCCGGGGATCGCGCGCGTCCGCTTCACCACGAGCCATCCGCACGACCTCTCGCCCGCGCTCGTCGAGGCGTTCCGCGAGGAGCCCAAGGTGATGCCGCACTTCCACCTGCCGGTGCAGTCCGGATCCGACGCGGTGCTCGCCCGCATGCGCCGCGACTACGGGGTGGCGGAGTACATGGACCGCTTCGACCGCCTCTCCGCCGCACGCCCCGGCATCGCCATCACGACGGACTTCATCGTCGGCTTCCCCGGCGAGACGGACGAGGACTTCGAGGCGTCGCTCGCGCTCCTCGAGCGCGCGCGGTTCGATCAGAGCTTCAGCTTCCTCTTCAGCCCGCGCCCGCACACGCTCGCGACGCTCCGCCTCGGCTCGTCGGCGCAGTGGACGGAGGTCCCGCACGGCCTCGCGGTCGCGCGACTCGAGCGGCTCCAGGCCGCGCAGCGCCGCATCGCGGCCGAGCGCCTCGCAGCGGAGCTGGGGAGGACCGCGGAGGTCCTCGTCGAGGGCCCGTCCGACGAGGCCGGGGAGCGGCAGGGCCGCACGCCGGAGAACCGCCTCGTGCACTTCGCCGCCGCGGAGGCCGACGCGCCCGCGGGCGCGCTCGTGCGCGTGCGGATCACGCGCGCCGGCGGAAGCTCGCTCTCGGGCGCGCTCGCATGAAGGAGCGCGCGCGGCGATGGGTCTTCGGCGCGCTCGCGCTCGGCTGGGCGGCGCTCATCTTCTGGGAGTCGTCCCAGGCGAACCCGTTCCCGTTCGTGCCGCCGTCGATCCTCTCGCACGACAAGCTCCTCCACTTCGGCGCCTATGCGGTGCTCGCGGGGCTCGCGGTGGGCGCGCTCGCGCGCGCGCGGCTCGCCGCGCTCGGCCGGGTCGCCGCCGTCGGCATCGTCCTCGCCGCGGCGTACGGCGCGACGGACGAGTGGCACCAGTCGTACGTGCCCGGCCGCGACGCGGATCCGTGGGACTGGACGGCCGACGCGGTCGGCGCGGTCGCGGGCGCCGCCGCCATGACGCTCACCTTGCGACGCCGGAACCCGCGGGCTAGCATCCGCGGCTGATGCCCGCCATCCTCGCGTACGACGGGAAGGCGCCCCGCCTCGCCGCGTCGGTGTTCCTCGCGGACGGCAGCGTGGTGACGGGCGACGTCGAGATCGGCGAGGACTCGTCCCTCTGGTTCGGCACCGTCGTGCGCGGCGACGTGAACCACGTCCGCATCGGCGCGCGCACGAACCTGCAGGACCACGCCGTCGTGCACGTCACCGCGGGGACGCACCCGACCGCCATCGGCGACGACGTCACCGTCGGTCATCGCGCGGTCGTGCACGGCTGCACCGTGAAGGACCGCTGCCTCATCGGCATCGGCGCCATCCTCATGGACGCGGCCGTGATCGGCCCCGACGCCATGGTCGGCGCGGGCGCGCTCGTGCCGCCGCGCATGATCGTGCCGCCCGGCAAGCTCGCGCTCGGCTCGCCCGCCAGGATCGTTCGCGACCTCACGCCCCGGGAGCTCGCGTCGCTCGCGGACTCCGCGAAGCGGTACGTCGGATACGCCGCGAAGTACCGGGGGGGCGGGCGATGACCGCGCTCGAGGCCCTCCAGCGCGCGCCGCTCTTCAAGGACTTCACCGAGACGGGGCTCAAGATCTTCGCGGCCATCGCGCAGGAGAAGGCGATCCCGGCGGGCACCCCGATCTTCGTCGAGAACATGGTCGGCGAGTCGCTCTTCATCGTGAAGTCCGGCACCGTGCGCCTCACGCAGAAGACGGGGGAGGGGGAGCGGGACCTCGGCACGCTCGGGGCGGGCGAGCACCTCGGCGAGCTCGGCCTGCTCGCGAAGAGCGTGCGGCTCGTCTCGGCGGTCGCCGCGACGCAGTGCGAGGTGCTCGAGCTGACGCAGCGCGACTTCGCGCGCCTGCAGCCGCAGAAGCCGCAGGCGTGCCTGAAGCTCGCGCTCGCCATCGCGGCGGACCTCGCGGCCCGGGTCGCCGACGCGCGGGACCTCGTGCGCGAGCTCGCGCCGAGGAAGCCGGGCGGCTGACCGCGCCGCGGCGCGCAGGCGGGAAGGAACGCCGCGCGCTGCTCGTTTCCCAGGCTCGGGCGGCCGTGGGGCGTGACGGCGGCCCGTGTTTCGCGGTAATCCGAGGAGCGATGCTCGAGCGACTGGTCGACCTTTTGGGAGGGCACGGCCTCCACGTCGGCTACGCGTTCGTCTTCGTCGTCCTCTGCCTGTGCGGCTTCGGCCTCCCCATGCCGGAGGACGTCGTCCTCACGACCGGGGGCGTGCTCGCCTGGCTGGCCTCCGACCTGGAGGACGTGACGCTCGGCACGATGGTCCGCGATCCGGGTCTCCTCACCATGGTCGCCGTCGGGCTCGCCGGGATCGTCGCCGGCGACGCCATCATCTTCCTCGCCGGCCGGCGCTTCGGACACCGCATCGCCGACATCGGGCCGCTGCGCCGGGTCATCACGCCCGCCAAGCTCGAGGCGGTCGAGAAGCAGATCCGCAAGCGCGGCAACCTCGTCGTGATCATCGCGCGGTTCCTCCCCGGCCTGCGCGCCCCGACCTTCTTCACGGTCGGTCACTCGCGCATGCCGCTGTGGGAGTTCCTGCTCTTCGACGGCTCGGCCGCGCTCATCTCCGCGCCGTTCTGGGTGTGCCTCGGCTTCTGGCTCGGGTCGGACCTCGAGCTGCTCGCGCACGAGGCCTCGCGCTTCAGCCACTTCATCCTGCTCGGCGTCGGCGTCGTCCTGTTCGCGCTCTGGGTGCGCTGGTGGCAGTCGCGCCGCGCCGGCACCCCGCCGCCGCCCGAGCCCGAGACCGAGCGGGAGTGACGCGCGGCTACGGCGCCTCGCGCCGGCTGCCGAAGATCCTGCGGAGCAGCCCGCCGAGGAAGCCGGGCTTCGCGGCAGCCGCGGACGCCGCGCCGTCCCGCGCGGCGGCCGCGCGGGACGCCGGCGAGCCGCCCGCGGGCGTCGTGCCGTCGGCCTCATCGAGCCTGCGCCGCGCCGCGGCCGGCCCCTCGCGCGTCGACATCGTCGCCTTCACCTGTCGGCCGGTGTTGAGCTCCCGCGCGGTGACGGTGAGGAGGCACTCCGGCCCGAGCTCGAACGTCACGGCGATCTTCACCATCCCGCGCGGCGCCGCCGGGAGCCCATCGAGCGTGAGCGTGCCGACGTACTCGCAGGCCTCGGCGCGCGGCGCCTCGCCCTGGAACACCACGAGCTGGAACGACGTCTGGCCGTCCCGCGTCGTCGCGAGGCCGTACCGCTTGCGCGCCGGCAGCGCCGTGTTCCGCTCGATGATGGTCTTCACGCGGCCGCCGGGGAGGCCGATGCCGATCGACATCGGCAGCACGTCGATGAGCACGACGCCCTCGGCGCTGCCGAGCGAGTGCGCGAGGAGCGCGGCGCCGATGGCGACCGCCTCGTCCGGGTGGACCGCGCGCGAGGGCTGCTTCCCGAAGAACGCGGCCACCTTCTCGTGGACGAGCGGCATGCGCGACTGGCCGCCGACGAGGAGCACCTCGTCGATGTCCTTGGGCCCGAGCTTCCGCGCGGCGAGGACCTCGCGGCACACCGCGATGGTCCGGTCCACGAGCGGCTCGACGAGCGCCACGATCTCGCGCCGGGTGAGCGCTGCCTCGAGCGACACGGGGCGCCCGTCGTGCAGCGCCAGGAACGGGAGCTGGATGGGGAAGTCGGTCCGCTCCGAGAGGGCGCACTTCGCGCGCTCCGCGGCGTCGACGAGCCGCGACAGCGCCACCCGGTCTCCCGCGAACGGCGCCTTGGTCTTCTCCTGCCACACCGCCAGGAGGCGCTCGACGATGTGGTTGTCGAAGTCGACGCCGCCGAGGAACGTGTCGCCGCCGGTCGAGACCACCTCGTAGACGTTGTCGGAGAGCTCCAGCACCGACGCGTCGAACGTGCCGCCGCCGAGATCGTAGACGAGCACGCGCTGGTTCAGGTGCCGCCCGAAGGCGTACGCGAGCGCGGCCGCGGTGGGCTCGTTCAGGATCCGCTCCACGTGCAGGCCCGCGAGCGCGCCGGCCACGCGCACCGCCGCGCGCTGCCGCTCGTTGTAGTAGGCGGGCACCGTGATGACGGCGCGGTTCACCTCCTCACCGAGGTGGTTCTGCGCGACGTCCTTCACCTCTCGGAGGATGAGCGCCGAGACCTGCTCGAGGGAGAGCGTCTCGGCCCCGAGCCGCACCGCGGCGAGCCCGTTCGGGTCGGCGACGATCTCGTAGGCGAACTTGGTCCGGATCTCCTGCACCACGTCCGACTCGAAGGGCCGGCCGACGAGCCGCTTCGCGCCGTAGACGGTCGCCTTCGGGTTCGTGAGGAGCTGCGCGCGGGCGAGGTGGCCCACCACGATCTTGTTCCGCGCGTTGAGGGCCACGATGGACGGGACCGTGTTGTGGCCCTCGCGCGAGGGGATCACGTACGGGCGGCCGTCCTTCACCACCGCGGCGCAGGAGTTCGTCGTGCCGAGGTCGATGCCGACGATCGCACGCGAGCGCTTCGCGATGGGCTGCGGCTCCGCCGGGAGGCCGATGTCGACGCGGGCAGGGCCGGCCGAGAGCTGCTCGACGCGGTGCGGCGCGGAGAGGTCCGCTTGCGCCGGCGTCCGCGCGGGCACCGGCGTCGCGATCCCCGGCGGGCCGAGCGGCGGCGGGATCACCGGGGAGGGCGCGCGTGTCGGGACGGGCGTGTGCTCGGGGCGCTGCGCCACCGGCGCGGGCGAGGCGACCCCGGGCGCCACGCCGCGGCGCTCCTTCAGGGTGACCATCCGCTCGACCAGCGCGAGGGACGGCTCGTCGAGGTCGGTGAACTGGATCCCCATCCCGGCCGCCGGCGGCGCCTGGATCCAGCGGACGACGCCCTCGCCGCGGATCGCGACCTCGCCACCCTGGAGCTTCAGCTCGAGCGAGAGGCTCGTGCCGACGGGCATCGGCTCGCGCGTGCGGATGAAGACGCCGCCGCGCGAGATGTTCACCGCGAAGCAGTCGATGAACTCGTCGACGGTGCCGTAGGAGAGACGGACCGCGAGACCGACGGGCATTCGCTCGCCGGTGCGCTTGTCGTTCGGGCCCGAAGGGCTCAGAAGCGGCCTCCCACCGCGCGAATCATCTCTTACGCCGCGTCCGTGCGGCAAGCGAGGCTTGACGGTATCGATCGCTGTCGCTTATACGTCCACATGCTCAATCGCGACGACCTGCGACTGGCGCTCACGTTCGACGACGTCCTCCTCCTCCCCGCCGAATCGGACGTCCTGCCGAAGTCCGTCGAGACCGCGACCCGGCTGTCCCGCAACCTGACGCTGAACATCCCCATCGTCTCCGCGGCGATGGACACGGTCACCGAGTCGCGCATGGCGATCGCCATCGCGTCGGCCGGGGGCCTCGGGTTCATCCACAAGAACCTCTCGATCGAGGAGCAGGCCGCCGAGGTCGTGAAGGTGAAGAAGTACGAGTCGGCTGTCGTCGCCGATCCGATCACCATCGAGCCGCATGCGCCCCTGCACCGCGCGCTCGCGCTCATGCGCGAGAACGGGATCAGCGGCATCCCGGTGGTGCTCAAGGGCAAGCTCGTCGGCATCGTCACGAACCGCGACCTGCGCTTCGAGCGGAACCTCGAGCAGCGCGTCGATCAGATCATGACGAAGGACCTCGTCACGGCGAAGGTCGGCGTCACGCTCGACGAGGCGAAGGACCTCCTGCACCGGCACCGCATCGAGAAGCTCCTCGTCGTCGACGACCGCTTCGAGCTGAAGGGGCTCGTCACCATCAAGGACATCGAGAAGGTGCAGAAGCACCCGAGCGCCGCGAAGGACAACCTCGGGCGCCTGCTCTGCGGCGCCGCGGTGGGCGTAGGCGCCGACCGCGAGGCCCGCATCCACGCGCTCCTCAAGGCGGGCGCCGACGTCATCGCCATCGACACCGCGCACGGCCACAGCCGCGGCGTCATCGAGGCGGTGAAGGCCACGCGGGCGAACTTCAAGGACGCCGAGATCATCGCGGGCAACGTCGCCACGTTCGAGGCCGCCGACGCGCTCTGCAAGGCCGGCGTCGACGCCGTGAAGGTCGGCGTGGGGCCCGGCTCCATCTGCACGACGCGCGTCATCGCCGGCGTCGGCGTCCCGCAGATCACCGCCGTCGACGAGTGCGCGCGCGCCGCCGAGAAGCACGGCGTCCCGATCATCTCCGACGGCGGCGTGAAGTACTCCGGCGACGTGGTGAAGGCGCTCGCGGCGGGCGGGTCGACCGTGATGATCGGCTCGCTCCTCGCCGGTACCGAGGAGGCGCCGGGCGAGGTCATCCTCTACCAGGGCCGCAGCTACAAGCAGTACCGCGGCATGGGCTCGCTCGGGGCGATGAAGAAGGGCTCCAAGGACCGCTACTTCCAGTCGGACGTGTCCGACGCCGAGAAGCTCGTCCCCGAGGGCATCGAGGGGCGCGTGCCGTACAAGGGCACGGTGGAGATGACCATCCTCCAGCTCGTCGGCGGCCTGCGCAGCGGCATGGGCTACCTCGGCTGCAAGACCATCGCCGAGCTGCGCGTGAAGCCGAAGTTCATCCGCATCTCGGCGGCGGGGCTCAAGGAGAGCCACGTCCACGACGTGATCATCGAGAAGGAAGCGCCGAACTACAGGGCGGACTAGCGCTCGATGGACATCCACTCAGAGAAGATCCTCGTCCTCGACTTCGACTCGCAGTACACCCAGCTCATCGCGCGCCGGCTGCGCGAGCTCGGCGTCTACTGCGAGATCCACCCGTGCACCATGAAGCCCGACGCGATGCGCGCGTTCGCGCCGAAGGGCATCGTGCTCTCCGGTGGGCCCGCCTCCGTCCTCGCCGATGGGAGCCCGCGCGCCGATCGGCTCGCGTACGAGCTCGGCGTGCCGATCCTGGGCATCTGCTACGGGCTGCAGCTCCTCGCGCACGAGCTGGGCGGGCGCGTGGACAAGGCGGCGCACCGCGAGTACGGGCCCGCGACCATCGAGACGCGCCAGGGCGCGGAGCTCTTCGAGGGGCTCCCCTCGAAGCTCGAGGTGTGGATGAGCCACGGCGACCGCGTCGAGGCGCTGCCGCCCGGCTTCGAGCCCATCGCGTCCACGCCGTCGTCGCCGTACGCCGCGATCGAGGACCGCCGGCGCCGGTTCTTCGCCGTGCAGTTCCACCCGGAGGTGGTGCACACGCCCCGCGGCAAGGACGTGCTCCGGAACTTCGCCTACCGCGTGTGCGGCTGCTCGGGATCGTGGTCGATGCGCGCGTACGCGGAGATCGCCGTCGAGCAGATCCGCGCCCAGGTGAAGGGCGGCCACGTCATCTGCGCGCTCTCCGGCGGCGTCGACTCCGCCGTGGCGGCGCTGCTCGTGCACCGCGCCATCGGCGACCGGCTGCGCTGCATCTTCGTCGACAACGGCGTCCTGCGCGCCGGCGAGCGCCAGCAAGTGGAGGACGTGTTCGGGCGCATGTTCCACCTGCCGCTCGTGACGGTGGACGCGTCGAGGCGCTTCCTCGCGAAGCTCGCCGGCGTCGTCGACCCCGAGCAGAAGCGCAAGATCATCGGGCGGGAGTTCATCGCGGTCTTCGAGGAGGAGGTGGACCGCCTCGCGCAGCACGGCGAGCGCGCCGAGTTCCTCGTCCAGGGCACGCTCTACCCGGACGTCATCGAGTCCGTCTCGTTCAAGGGCCCCTCGGCCACCATCAAGAGCCACCACAACGTGGGCGGGCTCCCGGACGTGATGAAGCTCGCGCTCGTCGAGCCCTTGCGGGAGCTGTTCAAGGACGAGGTGCGGCGGCTCGGCCTCGAGCTCGGGCTCCCCCGCGAGATCGTCCAGCGGCAGCCGTTCCCCGGCCCCGGCCTCGCCATCCGCGTGCTCGGCGAGGTCACGCCGGAGCGCCTCGAGGTGCTCCGCAAGGCGGACACGATCGTCCAGGAAGAGATCCGCAAGGCGGGCCTGTACGAGAAGCTCTGGCAGGCGTTCGCGGTGCTCCTGCCGGTGCGGAGCGTCGGCGTGATGGGCGACGAGCGCACGTACGAGTCCACCTGCGCCGTCCGCGCCGTCGAGTCGACGGACGGCATGACCGGCGACTGGGCGCGCCTCCCGTACGACCTCCTCGGGAGGATCTCGTCGCGGGTCATCAACGAGGTGCGCGGCATCAACCGGGTCGTGTACGACGTGTCGTCGAAGCCTCCCGCGACGATCGAGTGGGAGTAGGTCCGACCTTTGGTCCGTTTGCCGCGTCCTCACCGGCGGCTAAGATTCGACGGAACGGAGGTCTCTGATGTCGCGACCCTACGGGGCGCGCGGGGCGACGGCCCTGCTGCTCGCCCTCGCCGCCGGATGCCAGGACTACAACTTCAATCCGGTCGGGCACTGCGTCCTCCAGCCGTCGTCGGAGCGCGTGACCCTGTCGAGCGTCGCGACCGCCGACGTCCTCTTCGTGGTCGACGACTCGGGCTCGATGGGGGCGGAGCAGCAGCTCCTCGCCGGGGCCTTCACGTCGTTCATCAACAACCTCGACCAGGCGAACGCCGCGCGCGTCGCGGGCGGGCTCGAGCCGTTCGAGTTCCACCTCGCCGTGACCTCGACGTCGGTGTTCTGGAACTACACGACGAGCACCACGTGCCGTTCGGATTGCCAAGGCGCTGCTGGCCGCCTCATGTGCTGCCCTCAGGCGGGTGGTACGCCGCGCAAGGGTCCCAAGGCGTGCACCTCGAACGCGGACTGCGCCGCGCCCTCCACGTGCAACAACCAGTGCAACGGGCTCAAGGGCGAGAATTTCTGCTGCGATCCGAGCACTCACGTGCCGCCGCTCACCGACCCCATCCTTTGCTCGCGCGAGGGCGCCGAGTGCGGCACGTTCGAGCGCCACTTCAACTTCGCCGGCTGCGGCTCGGGCCCGGCGGGCTCCGCGGTCGACGGGTGGCCGTATCCGCAGGGCGACTTCGTCTCCTGGACGAGCGGGACGAGCGCGAACCCGCGCGTCCTGCACTTCGACAAGAAGCTCTACGCGAGCGGCACGAACGTCCAGGGCTTCACGCGCCAGGACCTCGTCAGCTTCTTCGCGGGCGGCGTCGCCCAGGGCCGCACGGTGCAGGGGAACGTCATCACCGGCACCTGCGGATCGGGCGAGGAACAGGGGTTCAACGCCGCGCGCCTCGCGCTCGAGAAGGCGCTGTCCACGGATCCGAAGCTCAAGCAGAAGGACACGTACGACCTCACGGGCGCCGTGACGTGGGACTCCGCGAACCGCGTCGCGAGCGCCGCGGCGGACTGGCTCCACCCGAACTCGAAGCTCGTGCTCGTCTTCGTGGGCGACGAGGACGACTGCTCGTCTCCCGCGGACCCGGCGGGCGGCGTGGTGATGCAGGGGCTCGACGTCCCCGGGACCGACGCCTGCACGCGCGACGCCGCCACGGCCGCGCCCGTCGGCCAGAAGCTCTACGACGTCGTGACGCGCTTCGTGGACTACTTCACGAGCCTGGGGCGGCCCGTGGGCGCCGCGTTCATCGAATCCGCCGCGCAGACGTCGTGCTCGGGCGACCAGTGCACGCCGGGGACGTGCTGCCAGGCGAACTGCCCGTCGCAGGGGCTCTGCGGCCACGACAGCCAGTGCGGCGGCCAGGCGCCCGCGACGCGCTTCTTCCGCGCCGCCGGCGAGCTGCGCGGGCGCGGCGCCGACGTGGTGGTCGGCTCGATCTGCGACCCGGACTTCGGCACGCTCCTCTCCCAGATCGCCGAGATCGTGAAGCCGCCCTCGGGCCTCTCGCTGCCCACGCAGCCCGCCGAGAGCGCGATCACGCTGCTCCGCATCGCGGACACGAGCGGGAAGACGCGGAAGCTCTGCGGCCGGCCGGAGCCGGTCGGCGCCGCAAACCTCGCCGCCGCGCAGGCGGCGGTCGACGCGAACGGGAACCGCTACGACTGGTGGTTCACGGCGACGCGCGATCCCGGACCGCCGGTCGCGGTCTCGCAGCACGTCTACATCAACCCGCAGGGCAAGTGCATCGCGAACCCCGGCGAGACGTACTCCGCGGACTACCTCGGCCAGGTCCCCGCCGGCGGCTGCGTGACCGACGCCGACTGCGTGCAGAAGCTCGGCGGCAACTCCGGCGCGTGGACCTGCTTCGCGGGGATGAGTGGAAACATCTGCCAGGCGCCCACACAGGCGCAGCCAGGAACTTGTATCTGCGGCCCGCGCAGCCAGAATTGCGGGTGATGCCGAACGGGGCTCGCTGGCGATCCTTCGGAGTCGTCGTCTTCCTGCTCGCGCTGCTCCCGCGCTGCGCGTGCGACACCGTACCGTCGGACGCGATCCAGAAGTGCAGCGCCGCGCAGGTCTTCGCCGGGCACGTGAAGACGGACATCCTCTTCGTCATCGACGATTCCGGATCGATGAGCGAGGAGCAGGCGAACCTCTCCGCGAACCTCGGCGCGTTCATCGACCGGCTCGCGTCGCTGCCGATCCAGGACGACTACCAGATCGGCGTCACCACGACCGACGTCGACGACTTCGTCGGCGGCACGGCGTTCGGGAACGGCGTGCCGTTTCCGCGCGGCGCCATCGTGGCGGTGCAGCCGGGCTCGCCCGGCGCCCTCGTCTACAGCGCGGCGACGTATCCGCAGACGCATGGCTGGGGCGGGAGCCGCATCCTCTCGAAGGGCTCTCCCACGCTCATCCAGGACTTCAAGAACAACGTGCTCGTCGGCACGACCGGCAGCGGCAAGGAGCAGCCGTTCCGCGCGATCCAGATGGCGCTCACGGATCGCATCCAGGACGGGACGAACGCGGGCTTCCTCCGCCCCGGCGCCCGGCTCGCCATCATCATCGCCTCCGACGAGGACGACTGCTCGGACTCGGCGACGCCGCGCGTCGCCACGAGCAACGACGCCTGCCACAATCCCACCACGAAGACCCTCATCGACCCGGTGCCGTCGTTCGCGTCGTTCCTCCAGGCCCCGATCGCAGGCGAGGTCCGCGACACCGTGGTCGCGGCGATCGTCGGCGTCGGGCCCGGCACGCTCGACCTCGCCTGCGTACCCACCACCTGCTGCACGACGGCCTTCGACCGCGCGGACAGGGACGTCCAGCTGCTCCAGCTCATGGGCCCGCGCTCGCGGCTCGCGAGCATCTGCGACCAGAGCTTCGCCGCGGCGCTCGAGGACTTCGCCACCGCGATCATGAGCGACACGTTGCCGCTCGATGGGACCCCGGCGGACTGGCGCATGCTCGTCGCGTCCGTCACGAAGGCCGGCGGCGCGAAGGTCTCGTGCCGCATCGTGCCGTCGGACGCGTCCCCGGCCGACCGGGCCGCCGCAGACGCGATCTACTCCGCGCCCCAAGCGGGGACCCCCGCGTCGCTCACGTTCCAGGGCAACTGCGCGCTCTCGCCCGGGGATCTGGTCGACGTGAGCGTGGTCTGCGCGGGTTGACGCGCCCCCCATCGCACTCGACGTGACGTGAATGTTCGGTTGCGGCGGGCCCCGCCCGTGGCCAGAATGGCGCCGCACCCCATGGTCGCCTTCTTCTTGTTCGCAGCGCTCGCCGCGCCCGCGGCGGAACCCGGACCCGGCGGCTCGGGTACGCCCTCACGTGCCCAGCCCGCCGCCGGCGAGCACGCGCAGGGAGCGCCGAGCGCCCCGCTCGCGCAGGTGGACGTCGAGTGGCCGCGCCGCGACCAGCCGGGCGTGATCGACGACATGCGCGCGAAGCTCACGGCGGCCGAGAAGGCCGCCCCGGGCGACTACGAGGTCCTCTGGCGCCAGGCGCGGCACTACTTCTGGCTCGCGGACGACCCGAACCTCGAGAAGTCGGAGAAGTCGCGCCTCGGCAAGATCGCCTGGGACTACGGAGATCGCGCGACGCAGGCGAACCCGAACCGCGTCGAGGGCTGGAACTACGCGGCGGCCGGGATGGGGAACTACGCGCTCGGGATCGGCATCCTCACCGCGCTGCGCCAGGGGATCGAGGGGAAGTTCAAGGAGCGCCTGTCCCGCGCGGAGCAGATCGACGCGAAGTTCGAGAACGGCGCGATCCAGACCGCGTGGGGCCGCTTCTGGTACGAGCTGCCCTGGCCGAAGTACTCCGCCCGGAGATCGCGCGAGGCCCTCGAGCGTGCGATCCAGCAAAACCCGGACAACGTGCGCGCCCACGTGTACCTCGCGGACCTCTGGCTCAAGGAGGACGAGCCGGCGAAGGCGCGCGCCGAGCTCGACAAGGCCGTCGCGAACGCGCCGGGCCGGTACGATCCGCCGGAGGAGCGCCGATGGCAGGCCGTCGCGCGCAAGACGCGCGACGCCGCGAAGAAGAGCGAGTCCGCTGCCGCCAACAAGGGAGAGTCGCCATGAGGGCAGAGGCCGACGTGGGGAAGAGCCCCTCCGCTGCGAAGAGCCTCGTCGCGGTGTTCGAGGCGCAGGCGCGGGCGCGCGGCTCGGCCGCCGCCGTCCGCCACAAGCGCGACGGCGCGTGGTCCGACGTGTCGTGGAGCGATCTCGCCCGGCGCGCGCGCGACGTCTCGGACGGCCTCGCGGCGCTCGGCGTGAAGCGCGGGGACCGCGTCGCCATCCTCGGCGAGACGCAGCTCGAGTGGATCCTCGCGGACCTCGGCATCCTCGGCGCCGGCGCGATCACCGTCACCATCTACCAGTCGAACCGGCCGCACGAGTGCCAGTACATCCTCGAGAACTCGGGCGCGCGCTTCGTCTTCTGCGACACGGACGCCCAGGTCGCGAAGATCCGCGAGGTGAGGCCGAAGCTGCCCGCGCTCGAGGGGATCATCCGCGCCGCCGGCCGGCCCGCGGATTCCTTCGAGCGCACGCTCGCGGACGTCGAGCGAATGGGCGTGGAATGGCGGAGGTCACACCCGCACGCGCACGAGGAGCGCGTCGCCGCGATCGGGCTCGACGACCCGGCGAGCTTCATCTACACGTCCGGCACCACCGGAAACCCGAAGGGCGTGGTGCTCACCCACGGCAACTGGGTCTACGAGGCGAACGCCTGCGCCGAGATCCGGCTCATCGGTCCCGACGACGTCGTCCTCATGTTCCTGCCGATGGCCCACTCGTTCGCGAAGGTCATCGAGGCGGCCTGGTTCTCGCTCGGCTCGACCGCCGCCTTCGTGGAGTCCCTCGAGAAGATCATGGACAACGCCTCGGAGGTCCGCCCGACGGTGATGCCGTCGGTGCCGCGCATCTTCGAGAAGGCGTTCAACACGGTGGTCTCGAAGGGGCTCGCCACGCCGGGGCTCAAGGGGAAGCTTTTCGCGCTCGCGATGGAGAGCTTCGACGCGTACGCCACTGCGAAGGAGCAGGGGAAGGCGTACGCCTCGTTCGGGCTCCTCGTCGGCAAGAAGCTCGTGTTCCCGAAGCTCTCGAAGGCGCTCTCCGAGCGGTTCGGTGGCCGGATGCGGCTGTTCATCTCGGGAGGCGCGCCGCTCTCCCCCAAGATCGCCTGGTTCTTCGACGCGCTCGGCTTCACGATCCTGGAGGGCTACGGGCTCACCGAGACGTCCGCGGGCACGTTCGTGAACCGGCCGGGGACGAACCGGATCGGGACGGTCGGTCCGCCCATGCCCGGGACGCAGGTCCGCATCGCGGACGACGGCGAGATCCTCGTGAAGGGGCCCGGCGTGATGAAGGAGTACTACCAGAGCCCCGAGGCGACGGCGGAGGTGCTGAAGGACGGGTGGCTCTTCACGGGCGACATCGGCCACCTCGACGACGCCGGCAACCTCAAGATCACGGACCGCAAGAAGGACATCATCGTCACCGCCGGCGGGAAGAACGTGGCGCCGCAGAACCTCGAGAACGAGCTCAAGACCGACCCGCTCGTGTCGCAGGTGATGGTGCACGGCGACAAGCGGAAGTTCCTCTCGGCGCTCATCGCGCTCAACGAGGAGAACGCCCGCAAGTGGGCGGCCGAGAACGGCGTCCCCGCCGGCGCGGCGTTGCACGAGGACGCCAGGATGAAGGCGCGCGTACAGCAGGCGGTGGACGCGCTCAACGCCAAGCAGGCCAGCTACTCGCAGATCAAGAAGTTCGCCATCCTGCCCAAGGACTTCACGCAGGAGGCGGGCGAGCTGACGCCGACCCTGAAGGTGAAGCGGAAGTTCTGCTCGCAGAAGTACAAGGACGTGCTCGACGCGTTCTACGTGGAGTGATCCCGCAGGAGCCCGATGCCCGACGCCGCTGAACGCGTCGTCCTGCTGGTCGAGGACGACGACGACAACCGGGAGCTGATGACGGAGGTGCTCGAGGCGGCCGGGTACCGGGTGACGGCCGTCGCCAGCGGAGCGGAGGCGCTCCGAGCCGTCGCCGCCGGCGACGGCGCGCACCGCCTCCGCGCCGCTCGCCACCGCCACCACGCGGTACCCGGCGGACTCGAGCACCTCGCTCATCAGCTCCCGGTTGTCGGCGTCGTCCTCGACGAGGAGGACGGTCCGACCGCCCGCTTCCGCCATCCGCGCGCCTCCGCTCCGTTCACTCTGCGTAGAAGGCGTCGAGCACGTCCTTGTACTTCTGCGAGCAGAACTTCCGCTTCACCTTGAGCGTCGGCGTCAGCTCGCCGGACTCCTGCGTGAAGTCCTTGGGGAGGATCGCGAACTTCTTGATCTGCGAGTAGCTCGCCTGCTTCGCGTTGAGCGCGTCCACCGCCTCCTGGACGCGCGCGCGCACGCGCGGATCGGAGTGCGCGGGTCCGGAGAGCTTCAGGCCGCTCTCCTGCACCCACTTCGTCACGTTCTCCTCGTTGAGCGTGATCAGCGCGCTCAGGAACTTGCGCTTGTCGCCGTGCACCATCACCTGCGAGACGAGCGGGCTCGTCTTCAGGTCGTTCTCGAGGTTCTGCGGCGCGACGTTCTTGCCGCCCGCCGTGACGATGATGTCCTTCTTGCGATCGGTGATCTTCAGGTAGTTCTCGGAGTCGACCTCGCCGATGTCGCCCGTGTACAGCCAGCCGTCCTTGAGCGCCTCGGCGGTCGCCTCGGGGTTCCGGTAGTAGCCCTTCATCACGCCCGGGCCCTTGATCAGCACCTCGCCGTCCGGCGCGATCTTGACCTGCGTGCCCGGCATCGGCGGACCCACCGTCCCGATCTTCACCTTCCCCGGCCGGTTGACGAAGGTGCCGGCGGAGCTCTCGGTGAGGCCGTAGCCCTCGCAGATCTCGAACCCGACCATCCGGAAGAACCAGGCGATCTTCGTGGCGAGCGGCGCGCCCCCGGAGATGAAGAGCCGCATCCGGCCGCCGAACATCTGGTTCATCTGCGCGCCGATCTTCGGGAAGACCAGCTTCTGGCCGATGGCCAGCTTCCACCCGCCTCCGGCGCGGCCGCGCTCCTTCGCGTCGACGAACTCCTCGAGGCCCTGCATCGAGAGCTTGAAGAGCTTCCCTTTCAGCCCGGGGGTCGCGAGCCCCTTCGAGACCACC
>DASSQM010000471.1:0-3015 GCA_035702465.1 Anaeromyxobacter sp.
CGCGACGACACGCCCGAGGGCCGGGCGGCGCTGGGCGCCGCGCGCCACGTGCTCTCGAAGGTCGGCCGCCCCGACGCGACCGCGCTCCGCGCCGCCGACATGGCGGACACCGCGAAGGTCTTCGAGAAGACGCTCTTCAACGGCGACGGCGTGGTCCCGCCGGACGCGGCGTCGGACCTCGAGGCGCGCCAGCTCGTGCTCGACGTGATCGCCACGCTCGGCGGCGCGCCGGATCGGGGGGGCAAGGAGGGCGTGGATCGGACGCGCGTGGAGGCGTTCTTCGCCGAGGCGGCCGCGTACGCGGAGTGGTGCGCGAAGGGCGAGGCGAGCCCCGACGTGATGTTCCTGGGCGAGCGCACCGCGCCGGCCCATGCCGCGGTCCAGGCGGTCCGCGCCAAGGTCGACGACTTCTTCGTGCGCTGCGGGCTCGCGGCGATGGAGCCGCGCGCGGCGACGGCGCTCAACCGGACCGAGCCCGAGTTCGCGGCGCTCGCGGCGAAGGACCTCGCCCAGGCCGCGGCGGACGTCCGGGCGTTCCCGCTCGCGCGCGTCGAGCCGGGGCGCGCGCTGCCGCTCGAGGCCGGCGTGAACCCGGCCTGGACGGGCGCGATCGAGGCGCTGCGCCGCGACGCCGTCACGCCGATCCTCGGCGAGGGGCACGCGACGCTCGGGGAGGCGGAGTGGAGAGCGCCCGTCGCGCGCTTCGCGGCGTACGAGGCCTGGCTCGCCGCGAAGGCCGGCGCCATGGTCGAGAAGCTCGGTCCCGCGCGCGTGCGCGCGATCCTCGCCGGCGGCGCGCGCAAGGCCGTCGAGGCCCTCATCGCCAAGGACGAGGCGTTCGCGCCGGAGGCCGCGGCCATCGAGGACCTCGTCCGGCTCGTCCACTTCCACCGCGACCTCGCGACCCTGCTCAAGAACTTCGTGTCGTTCGCGGACTTCTACGACCCGCGAAGGCCCGCCGTGTTCCAGGCGGGCACGCTGTTCCTCGACGCGCGGAGCTGCGAGCTGTGCATCCGCGTGGACGACCCGAACGCGCACGCGGCGATCGGAACGCTCTCGCGCTGCTACCTCGCCTACTGCGACTGCCGCCGCCCCGGCGGCGAGGCGATGAAGATCGTCGCCTGCTTCACGCAGGGCGACTCGGACTACCTCATGGTGGGACGGAACGGCATCTTCTTCGACCGGAAGGGCCGCGACTGGGACGCGACGATCGTGAAGATCGTCGAGAACCCCATCTCGATCCGCCAGGCGTTCTTCGCGCCGTACAAGAAGTTCCTCCGCTTCGTCGAGGAGCAGGTGGCGCGCTTCGCCGCCAGCAAGGCGAAGGCGTCCGACCAGCGGCTGGAGGCGACCGCGACGAAGGGAGCCGACGCGGCGCTGGACGGGAAGCCGCCGCCGAAGGCGGAGCCCGTCGACGTCGGCAAGATGGTCGGCATCGTCGCCGCCCTGGGCGTCGGCGTCGGCGCCCTCGGCGCGCTCTTCGGCGGGTTCGTCTCCGGGTTCATGGACCTGAAGCCCTGGTGGGCGAAGCTCGTCGCCGTCGCCGGCGTGGTGCTCATCATCTCGGGCCCTTCCGTGCTCATCGCCTGGCTGAAGCTCCGCCACCGCACGCTCGGGCCCATCCTCGACGCCTGCGGGTGGGCCGTGAACGGCCGCGTCGCGATCAACCTGCCGCTCGGGACGGCGCTCACCGATCGCGCCGCCCTGCCGCGCGGCGCGCGTCGCGTGCTCGAGGATCCCTACGCCGACGAGGGCGCGAAGCGGCGCCGGCGCGCCTTCTGGCTCGCCGTGGTGGTCGTGGCGATCGCGCTCGGCGCGGCGCGGTGGTTCGGCGCCTGGCCGTTCGGGCCGCCGTTCTGGCGGCGGTAGCCGGAATTTCGACATCCGGCCTACCCGAGCGGCGACCGCCCCGTGACCGGCGCGTAGAACGACACGCCGCGGACGTGCTCGTTGACCCGCAGCGGGTGCTGCAGCGGCGGGAACGCCCGCTGCTCGCAATCCATCCGCTCGCAGAGGCGGCAGGTGATCCCGACGGGCACCCGCGCCTCCCGGCTCTCGAGGTCGATGCCGTCCGCGTAGACGAGCTCTCGCGAGCGCGACGCCTCGCAGCCGAGCCCGATCGCCACCATCGAGCGCGGCGCGTGCCAGCCGCCGTACTCGCGGTTCACGGTGCGCGCGATCCAGAAGTACGCGGCGCCGTCCGGCATCTCGGAGAGCTGGGTGCGGATGAGGCCCGGGGTGGTGAACGCCTCGAACACGCTCCAGCGCGGGCACGCGCCCGAGAAGCGCGCGAAGCGGAGCCCCGAGGCGCTGAAGCGCTTCGAGATGTTCCCCGCGATGTCGACGCGCACCATGTGGAACGGCACCCCCTCCGCGCCCGGGCGGTGGAGCGTCGTGAGCCGGTGGCAGGTCTGCTCGTAGCTCGCGCGGAACCGGTGGCCGAGGAGGTCGATGTCGTAGCGCTCGCTGCGGGCCGCCTCCAGGAAGGGCTCGTAGGGCATGAGCACCGCGCCCGCGAAGTAGTTCGCGAGCGCGACGCGCGCGAGCGCGCGCGAGGAGGGGCTCGTGAGGTGCGGATCGGCCGCGAAGCGATCCAGGACCTCCGCCTGCGTGAGGATCCCGACCTGATAGGCGAGCTGGAAGTTCCGGCTCCCGCGCCGCAGCACCTCGGAGAGCAGGAGCTCCTTCGCGTCGGGGTCGTAGCGGCGCACCGCCCCGTGCATCTCGGCGGTGCGGACGATGCGCACCTCCACGCCGAGCGCGCGCAGGTAGCGGACGAGGCTCGTGTAGAGGTACTCGCGATCGAGGCGCGCGTCCCGCCACAGCGCCTCCGCGCCCTCCTCCAGCTCGGGGAAGAAGTTCCGGTGCCGCTGGATGAGGTCCGAGACCTCCTCCGTGGGCAGGTGCGTCGAGTCGACGCCCTCCGGGTCGCCCGCGGACAGGCTCGCGGCGAGGCTGTCGGACGCCTCGCGGGTGGCGCGGTACGCCTGGTAGAGCGTGAGGATGGCGCGGGCC